>DASWXG010000132.1:0-13794 GCA_036405615.1 Prosthecobacter sp.
CGACGCCCCGCTCACCGTGGAAGATGCCATGAAGCTCATCTTCTCCGGCGGTCTCATCGTCCCCTCCAGCCTCACCGCCCCGGCCTCCAAGCCTGACATCAGCCCGGCTCCCCTGCCTGTTGCAGATGAAACCCATGTGCCGGAGGAAACCAAACCTGAGCCTGAACTGCCTGTCGGCCTGCCCCGGGCGGAAGATTTTGACTCCGGAGATCCGGACATCCTCAGCGACAGCGAAGTGGAAGCCGCCGAACTCGCCGGAAGCCATTCTGCAGGCAAGCGCATCCTCAGCGCCCTGTCCTGGCGTAGAAAGTAGGTCTTCACCCGCCCCCTGCCCGGCAAGGCATGGATTTCAGCGGTGTGCCGGCAGAAAAATCCCTCCGCATCCCCCACCTTGCAGCCCCGCGAATTCCGCAACTTCCCAGTCTCCGGGTCCGTTTTGCCCGGCTTCTTGAGAACGTGTCCGGACTGCGCAAAAAGCTGCGTCCACATCTTGCACTCGCCGCATTGTCTGCCAAGGATGAGTGCTCCCAACACATGAGCGACTCCATCCGACACGAGTGCGGCATTGCCGTAGTCCGGCTGAAAAAACCCTTGGCCTATTACCAGGACAAGTATGGCACCGCACTCTATGGACTTGAACGGCTCTTCGGCCTCATGGCCAAACAGCGCAACCGCGGACAGGACGGAATCGGCATCGGCTGTTGCAAGCTGGACATGCCCCCTGGCGCGCCGTACATGTTCCGCGTCCGCTCCACCAAGTCCGCCGAGGCCATCGGCGAAGTGCTGGCGGATGAAATGAAAGAGTTCGGCCGCATCGCCCGCCGGGTGAATGGCGAGCGCAAAGAACGCCGCGATGAGCTGGGCATCGAATACGTGAAATTTGAAGACGATCCCGACGCCATCAAACGCGAGTTTGAACTGGCTGGCGAGATCAACATGGGCCACCTGCGCTACGGCACCAGCGGTGCGTTTGGCAAAGGCAGCCTGCATCCCTACATCCGCCGCAGCACCTGGCCCACCCGGAGCCTCATGGTGATGGGCAACTTCAACCTCACCAACTCCGGCGAGCTGAACCAGATCATGATGAAGCGGGGCCAGCACCCCGTTTTCGATACCGACACCCAGACGGTGCTCGAGGAAATCGGCTTCCAGCTCGACGAAGCCCACACCGATCTCTACCACAAGATGCGGGATTCCGGCATCCCGCTGGAAGACATCACCCGCCACATCAGCCAGCAGCTGGATGTCACCCAGATCATCCGCAAATCGGCCGAGCTTTGGGACGGCGGCTACACCATCGCCGGCACCATCGGCAACGGCGACTTCTTCATCATGCGGGATCCCCAGGGCATCCGCCCCTGCCACATGTATGAGGATGATGAAGTCATCGCCTTCGCTTCCGAGCGCGTCGCCCTGATGACCGTGTTTGAAGTGGCCGAGGAGCAGGTGCATGAACTCACCCCCGGCCATGTCTGTGTGATCAAGTCCGGCGGAGCCGCCTCCATCGCCCCCTTCACAGACAAGCACCCCGTCCTGCGCCCCTGCTCGTTCGAGCGCATCTATTTCTCCCGCAGCAACGACTCCGTCATCTACCGCCAGCGCAAAGCCCTGGGCGAGCAGATGGTGCCGCAGCTCATCGAAGAAATCGGCAATGACTGGGGCCACACCGTCACCAGCTTCATTCCGAACACCGCTGAAACCGCTTACCACGGCTTCCTCGACGGCCTTCGTTACACCCGCCGCCAGGAGGTGAAGGAAGCCCTGGTCGAGATGTTCCGCAGCGGCACTTTTGACGAAGACAAGCTGGACGACCTCGTGCTGCGCAACTGGCCCCGGTCTGAAAAGATCGCGCACAAGGACATCAAGATGCGCACCTTCATCGCCCAGGAAAGCGGGCGCGACCAGCTGGTGTCCAGCGTTTATGACATCACCTACGGCGTGGTCACACCGAATGACAACCTGGTGGTCATTGATGACTCCATCGTCCGCGGCACCACGCTGAAGAAAAGCCTGCTGCGCATCCTGGCCCGTACCAATCCGCGCCGCATCATCGTCTGCTCCACCGCCCCGCAGATCCGCTACCCGGACTGCTACGGCATCGACATGTCCGAGCTCGGCAAGTTCATCGCCTTCCAGGCCGCCATCGCCCTTCTGGACGAGCATGGCCTGCGTCATGTGGTGAAGGAAACCTACGACGCATGCAAAGAGGAGATCGCCAAGCCGAAGGCTGAAATGCGCAACGCCGTGAAGGCCATCTACGCGCCGTTCACCGACGCCCAGATCTCCGCCAAGGTCAGCGAACTGGTCTATCCCCAGCACACCACCGCCTGGAAGGGCGAGGTGCGTGTCATCTTCCAGTCCATCGAGGGTCTTCACAAGGCGCTCGGGCCGGAATATGGCGACTGGTACTTCAGCGGCGACTACCCGACCCCGGGCGGCTTCTACACCGTCAACCGCGCCTTCATGAACTTCTTCGAAGGCAAGGGCGGCCGCAGCTACGACACCCTGCTGTAAGCGTTCCGGACAGCATCACCCGTCCCCCCAAGTGAGTAAGGCAGGCATTTTTGCCTGCCTTTCTTTTTGCCCGTTATGACCGGCGTTTACAGGGCCTTGCCGCGCACAAAATCGAACTTCAACGGCATCTCCCCGGCCAGGATGAGGCTAACATCTGCCATCAGGGCCTCGCGAACTTGAGGCTGGGTCATCGGGTGCCGCAACCGGAAGGCATGCACCACCGAGCGCAGGTAGAGAATTTGAAACCACGGGCCTAACCAAGGATTCCATTCATCTGGCCACATGCTTTCCTGCCGGTAGCCCTGGCGGAAGGGTTCCCACATCTCCTCCAAAATCTGCCCGGACTTGGGCGGCTCAAAACAAGAGCGGTCACCGGGAAAGTCACAACGCAGGCCAGTGAAAAGACTGCCATAGAGAGCCGCTACGATATCCGCCACAAACGGACCTCGCGCCGCGTTGTCGAAATCAATCAGCTCCAGGCCGTTCTCCGTTGCAAAGACATTGGAATAGCCGAGATCAAAATGCAGCGGCCCGTAGTTTTCAGGCGTGTCGGCCTGTGTCGAGACCTGCATCAACAGCAACTGGAACTGTTCACGCACCGGGTTCTGGACCCTCGCTGGCAAGTATAGCCCGATGTCCGTGGTGAAATAGCGTTCCGTGGGCCAAGGCCGCCTGCCGGAAAGCACCTCTGGTGTCCCTCGCCTGGCCGCTGCATGGAGACGCCCAAGGGCTCTGCCATGGCGTTCATACAGGCGTGGTGACAGATCCTCTCTGGCCACCGGCCGGCCCGTTGCCTTTTGAAAAAAGACAGCGTGAAACGCTTCGCCTCCCAACTCCACAGGAACAATCATCTGCCGTTCTCCGGCCCGGAGCACCGGCGGACAGACCGGCACCCCGCATTCATAGAGCTGCTGCAGCCAGGCCAGTTCGCATTCCACCTCCTGCCCGCTGCGATGAGACAGGGCGGTCAGGCGCAGAATGTGCGGTGGTGCCTGTGCATTCCGCACCTCATAGACCCAGTTCTGCGAGGCTCGCACGAAAGCCAGCGAGGCAACATCCAGCCCCAGTATCGCCGCCAGTTCAGGCATGACACTTTGCGCCGTCATACGCCCGGCAAAGCCTCCGCCAGCAACCGCTTGCCCAGGCTGATGCGCGGCTCCACAGCATAACCAAGCGTGCGGTAAAATTCCACCACCCGGGCATTGTCCTCCAGCACCTGCAGATTCACCTTCAGGCAGCCGCGCTCCGCCAGTGCCTGCTCCGCCCGCTTCACCAGCGCCGTCCCCAGGCCGTATTTGCGATGTTCCGGCAGCACCGCCAGGGAATAAAGCCAGCCCCGGTGCCCGTCGTACCCGGCCATGATGCTGCCCACCACCCGGCCACTCTGCACCGCCACAAAGAACAGTCCGTCTCGCACTGCCAGCTTACGTTCAATGGCCAGGTTTGGCTCATTGTGCGCCGTGGCATAACCAAACACCTGTGTCCACAGTGCCACTGTATCTCGCCGGTGCACGGCATCGCTGTAGAGAACAATGGCCACTTCTCCAGGACTGGTGGACGGGACTTCGTCTGAACGTTCCTTTTGAAGTTCTTCGCGCAATCTCGGAAAAGCCTCCGGACGCCTGCCGGAATGGACCAGATCCCGCAGCAGCCCGGCGCATTCCTCGGGTGGCTGCAAACGCGTATCCAGTTCCAGATCGTAAGCCCCATACCGGTGCACGCGGTCATGCTGCCAGCGGGCAAAACCCACCTGACGGTCACCGCGCGCAACCTCCCGCCTTTCCAGTTCCTCCAGCGGACACTTCACGCCGATGAAGTACACCTCATGGCCAGCCAGTGAATCCAGGCATTCCTCCAGCCACACACGCGACTCCATCACATAGTCCACCACCATCGGGAATCCTGCGTTGGCAATCTTGGGCAGCGACTGGTTGAAGGCCGAGATCAACGGCCATAGCGCCACCTTCCGCACCTCATCATTCTTCAGCACATGATCCGCAAACATGAAGATGAAGCTGTCGATCGAGGCATACACCACCGGGTCATGCCACAGCCTTTGAAAAGCCTTCGCCACGGTCGTCTTCCCCGCGCTGGAAGTGCCATTGAGAAAAAGGACAGGAGGCCGGGACATACGGAGAATGGCGAAAGTAGCCCTCGCGTTTCTGCCCGTCAATGTTCGCCGGGTTCGGCATCTGGCTGCCCCTCCCTCACACCTGGTTCCCAACTGGAAAAGTCCGGCTTGCCAAGGGACACCCGGTTACATTTCAGCACTTGGTACATTTCAAAACATCGCCCTCCATCACTGCCAGCCGGAACATCCTCACGAAGGACGGCCAGTCGTCCGCCGCCCTGGCCCGCTTGCATTTCAGCAACCGTCGTGCGCAGCCCCCGCAACGGACCTCTGAGAACAATCACCTCATCCCCCGCCTCCAGAGATGGCGCATTCCAGCGCGATGCCAGGCCAGCCAGCCAGGGGGCCAGCAGAATCAGGCCTGGAAACAAGGCTCCGACACTTGCAAAGGCGAAGACGCCGACGATCACACGCAGCAGCCAAAACGGCGATTGCACCAAACCGGCCAGCGGCATTTGTTCAGCCAGGTTATGGAGAACAAACACTGCCGTGACCAGCCCCGCCCCGGCTGCGGCGATGTGCCGGGGATAGGCGCACAGGCGATGAAGCCAGATGCTGCGGAGAAACATGCGGTGTGAGAACCGGCCCGTCCGTCGCGGTTCAAATTTCCTGCCGCGCTCTGACTGCTTATTTGCAGATATACATATTTGTGCAGCTCTGGCCGATCTGCAGCAGGAGCCTGCATCCCACGCCCCCGTCCTTAATCCGGCTTGATGGCCACCTTGCGGCTGTCTTTCAGCCGGTAGCTGCCGTTTTCCCAGCGGTAGGTCAGCTGGTTCACCGCGCCCCGGCCATCGGCCTGCAGCGTTTCCAGATCCCGCCAGCCGTCGTGCTCTTGTTGTGCAGCCTGCGGCTCGTGATGGCTGCCTTCGATGTTCTCGCCCACCAGCACCCAGGCACCGCCCTTCTGGGTAAACAGGGCGTAGGACATGCCTCGGCTGTACCCTAGCGTGCCCAAAAGGACTTCCGGTTCGCCATCGCCGTTCAGGTCCACGCGATGTTCCTTGGGCCAAAAGTAGCTCTTCAGCCCGCCCGCCTCATGCCAGGCTTTCAGAGACTCATAGGTCAGCGGTTGGGGCGGGGAGGACGGTGCAGCGGGCTCTTCAGCCAGGGCTGGGGCCGTCAGTTTTCCCAGGGTCAGCAGACCGAGGGACAGCGAGAGCAGGGCAGAACGTTTCATCGGGAGGTTGTTGCAGGAGATTTGTCAATAGGTCCGGCCGCATCAAAAAGGGGGCGGTCCTTGCCAAGACTCCAGTGGGGCGTTGTTGTAGGGCCCGGTCGTGCTCGTGGGTCACCGAATTACGCCTCAAATTCCTATCGTCAAGGTATAAATTAAGTTCCCGAACACCTGCACCCTCCGGCATCTCCAAAACCCGGTTTTAACACTGCTTTCCCCCCCGCTGCTGCCGGTTTCTCCCCACATCTCCTGTTGAGCCGGGGGGTTTTCCTGCTATCAAACCCCGGCAAACGCGGTTTCCCCGAACCCCGCTTGCCAAAATCCCAAAGCTTAAGCATACTTAAATAAATCAGAACATGGACGACCTTACCATTGTAGAAGTCATCGCCCGCGAAGTCCTTGACTCCCGTGGCAACCCAACCGTCGAAGTGGACGTGCTGCTGGACGGCGGAGCCATCGGCCGCGCTGCGGTGCCAAGCGGTGCCAGCACTGGCGAGCATGAAGCGCTCGAACTCCGCGATGGTGACAAGAAGCGTTATCTGGGCAAAGGCGTGCTCAAGGCCGTCGAAGCCGTGAACAACGAAATCGCAGACGCCATCATCGGCGCCAACGCCGCCGACCAGGTGACCATCGACAAGGCAATGCTGGAAGTGGACGGCACCCCGACCAAGAGCAAGCTGGGCGCCAACGCCATCCTCGGCGCATCCCTCGCTGTCGCCAAGGCCGCCGCTGCCGCCATGGGCCAGCCTCTTTACAAGTACATCGGCGGCCCGAACGCCAAGGTCCTGCCGGTGCCGATGATGAACATCATCAACGGCGGCGCTCACTCCGACGCCCCGATCGATTTCCAGGAATTCATGATCATGCCGAAAGGCGCCCCTACCTTCTCGGAATCCCTCCGTTACGGTGCAGAAGTGTTCCACGCCCTGAAGAAGATCCTTCATGACCTGGGCCTGAACACCGCCGTGGGTGACGAAGGCGGCTTTGCCCCGACCCTGAAGAGCGCCGACCACGCCCTGGAAGTCATCGCCCAGGCGGTGGACAAGGCCGGCTACAAGCTGGGTGAAGACATCTTCATCGCCCTGGACGTCGCCTCCTCCGAGTTCTACGACAAGGCCAAGGGCAAGTACGTCTTCAAGAAGAGCGACAAGTCCGAGCGCACCGCCGCCGAACTCGTGGCCTACTATGCCGAACTGAAGAAGAAGTTCCCCATCATCTCCATCGAAGACGGCTGTGCCGAAAACGACTGGGACGGCTGGGCCACCCTCACCAAGGAACTGGGCGCCAACACCCAGCTCGTCGGTGACGATCTCTTCGTCACGAACACCAAGTTCCTCCAGAAGGGCATCGACCAGGGCATCGCCAACTCCATCCTCGTCAAGGTGAACCAGATCGGTTCCCTCACCGAGACTCTGGACGCTGTGGACCTGGCCCACCGCCACGGTTACACCGCCGTCATGAGCCACCGCTCTGGCGAAACCGAGGACTACACCATCGCCGACCTCGCCGTCGCCACCAACTGCGGCCAGATCAAGACCGGCTCCCTTTCCCGCAGCGACCGTATCGCCAAGTACAACCAGCTTCTCCGCATCGAGCAGGAACTGGGTGAAAACGCGATCTTCGGCGGCCGCATGAAGGTCTAACCAGAAGTAAAATCCGTCCAGCGACGGCACCGCCATGGAGTACAACGAATTTCAAATCGAGCAGGAAAGGCCTCCGCAGACCGAAAAGTGGCTGCGGGCCCTCGTGCGCCTTGGGAAATTCTGCCTGCTGCTCCTGGCGGTGCCTGTCGTCATCGCCATTTACAAAAAGCCGCTGGCGGAGCAAAACGCCATGCGCACCAAACTGGCCTCCATGGAGGCCCAGCGCGACGGTCTGAAGGCCGAACGCGACAAACTCCTCCGCCAGGTGGACTGGATCAAGACTGATCCCAACTACCTCGAGATGCGCGCCCGTGACCATGAAAACATGCACAAGAAGGGCGAATACGTGATCCGCTTTGTAGAGTAGGGGGGCAGGAGAAATCCTGACCGAGAAGCATTGCAGGCTGACCATTGGCCCGTAGCTTGGCCGCTCTATGTCTGCTGCAGCCACAGATACACCGGTGCCTCTGCATGTTGCCCTGGCGCTGCTGTTGTCACTTGCCCTGTGGCATGCGCCCATGCAACTGCAGTTCATGCTTGAGTGGACCAAGCTTTCAGAAAGCACCCTCGCAGGTCTGCTTCATCTGTTTTTCACCGGTTTCACCTGGCTTTTCATCGGCCTGCCGTGGGGCATCGCCGTTGTGTTTCTGTACCGGTTTCTTTCCTGGCGGCGTTTCCGCACCCTATGGATCGTCATGCCGGGTGCGCTGATGCTGGCGGCTTTTTTGGTGAATCTGCCAACCATGCTGCCCGTGGCAGAAAAGCGCTTCAAGTCCACCACTGGCACGGCATTACCCGTTCCCCGCTCGGATCTCCACACTTACTTTTTTGGCGGAGGTCTCGCGGATTACAGTGATATCTACTACTTCCGCACCGAGCCAGCCGAAGTGGAAAAACTGATCCAGGCCTTGGACCTTAAAATCACAGATTCTCCAGACCAAGCGAAGAGCAGCCTGACAAGGGCCGCCGCCAGAACCAAGGAATGGGGCCAGTCGGCTCCCTCGACTTGGCCAGGACTGTCCATCTACCACGCAGACCGCAATAACTGGTTCTACACCCTCGCCACCAATGCCAGCCGCACCGAGGTTTACCTCCAGGTCAGCTGTCTGTGAGACTGGTTTGGCAGGTCTTCAAATAAACAGGATTGTTTTCCCGCCGCCGAACCGTTCCACTGATGGCTCACTCCGCTTTGCCTGCCATGAACACCCGCCGCCACTTTCTCCACACCCTGTTTGCCGCCGGCACCACCGGCTATCTCGCCGCCCAGAGCCCGGCCCTCAGCCCCCAGGGGGAAAACATCCAGTTTGGCCTGGTCACTTACATGTGGGGTGCGGACTGGGAGCTGCCCACTCTCCTAACCAATTGTCAGACCGCCGATGTGCTCGGCGTGGAACTGCGCATCGAGCATGCGCACAAGGTGGAACCCACATTCAATGCAACCCAGCGGGCCGAGGTGCGCAAGCGCTTTGAAGACTCCCCGGTTGAGCTTCTGGGCATGGGCACCAATGCCGAGTTTCACAGCGCTGATCCCGCCCAGGTGGAGAAACACATCGGTATCGCCAAAAACTACATCAAGCTCAGCCACGACATCGGCGGCAGCGGCGTGAAGGTGAAGCCCAACGCCCTGCCCAAGGAAGTGCCGGTGGAGAAGACGCTGGAACAGATCGGCCGTTCACTCGCCACGCTTGGCGACTACGCCCTCGGTTTCGGCCAGGAAATCCGTCTGGAGGTTCACGGCGGGGTCTGCGACCTCGGCCACATCAAGACCATCATGGAAGTCGCCGCCCGCGACAACGTCCGCGTCTGCTGGAACTCCAATGATGAAGACCTAAAAGGCGAGGGCATCGCCGCCAACTTCGCCAAGGTGCAGCCCTTCCTCGGCCACACCACCCACATCCGTGAAGTCAACGAGGGCAAGTATCCCTATGACCAGCTGGCAGCCCTCCTGGTAAAGGCCGATTACGACGGCTGGGTCCTGCTGGAAGCCCGCACCAAACCTGCGGACCGTGTGGCCGCCCTGGCCGAACAAAAGAAGCTCTTCACACAGCTTGTCACCCAGGCCCGCCAAAAGGCCTGATTGGGAAGAGCGGATCACTCCAGGCTGCTACGGGGTTGTCTTCTTGAGGCCTTCCTCGATGCGCTCCCGCACCTTGGGCTCCCGGGGCTGCAAATCACGCGCACGTTCATACTGCTCGCGGGCTTTGGCCTTGTCCCCCATCTTCAGGTACACCTGTGCCAGATGCTCCACGATCTCGGCATCCTCCGGTTGCAGAGCCGGGATCAGGTTCAAGGCCCGTTGCAGTTCCTGCACCGCCAGGGCGTTGTCCCCTTTTTTGAAATGCCACCAGCCCAGGCTGTCGATGAAGGCCGGGTTGTCAGGTTCCAGCTCATTGGCCTTGCGGATCAGCTCCCCGGCCTTGTCCAGGTGCCGGTCCAGTTCCAGCCACATGTAGCCCAGATAGTTCATCGTATTGGAGGCCGATTCCGTATCGTCCTTGGGCGTCAGCGTAATGGACTTCTCAAAGATCTTTCCCGCATCCTCAGGGCGTCCAGCGCGTTCGAGCGTGATGCCATATTGGAAGTAAAACCGGTGGTTGATCAGCTCCCCCTGTGCGGACTCTGCCAGCTTGTCTGCCGCCTCAAAAGAATCCACTGCCTTGTCCCAGCGCTGCATCGCCCGCTGGGCCAGGGCCGCCTGGACATAAAACATCGCCTGATCTGGAAACAGGCGGACACTGCGGCGGCTGAACTCCACCACCCTGTCGAAAAGCTGGGCCCTTAGCAGCACCTCGCCCAGATACAGATAGTCCTCCCCCTCCCCGCCGCCGATCTGGATGGCGGCCTCCAGGTGCGGCACGGCACGCTTGTAGTCGTCCCGTGCTTCATAGGCATGGGCCAGCAAGCGGCGTTGCTCCACATCCTTCGGGTCCGTTTGCACAATGGCCTCCAGTTGCGCCAGGGCCTTGTCCTTCTCACCGAACCCTTCATACAGGCGGAACAGCAACTTCCGTGCAGACAGGCTGCCCGGTGGCTTGGCCACCATTTTCTCGCACAGCGCGCGGGCCTCCGGCAGCTGGTTGCTCAACAGGTAGTATTGAGCCACCTCCAGTTGCACATCCTCCTTCACCCCCGCCAGCTTGAGAGCCTGGGTGTAAAAGGCATTCACTTTCACCAGGCTTTCCTCGCGGGATTCCGGCTGTGCCAGCGGCCACACTTGCTGGGCAGCACGCCCCAGGGTCAGCCAGTAAGCTGGCGCGGTCACGTCCTGCTTGGAAGCTTTGTCCAGCACCGCAATCGCATCCGCACGCGCTCCCTGGATCAGGTAGGTGCTGACGGCAAAAGCATAGACCTCCGCACTCTTGGGAAACTTTTGCAGCGCCGTCTCCAGCGTCTGCTTCGCGCGGTCGTTCTCAAACGGGTCGTCCGGCGCATAGGTGGCGCAAAACCGCGCCAGGTTCAGATAGGGCGCAGGTATGTCCGGGCCTGCATCCACGGCTTTCTGAAGAATGGCCAGGGCTTCCTTGCGGCCACGAAAGCTGTACGCCAGCTCCGCCGTGTGCATGGCCAGATCTGCATTGGCCGGGTCCGCCGTCAGCGCGGCCAGATAATGCTCCAGCGCCTCGCGGAGCTTGCCGGAGTTTTCAAACTGCAGCGCACTGGTGTAATGCGCCAGGGCTTCCGCCACCCGCTCGCCATCCCGCTGAAGCTGCAAAGCTCCCGGGCTGGTCAAAGAAGGCAATGACAAATCTGCCTGCACAGCACCTGCCGCCCCCTTTCCGGAGAACGGGACCAGCAGACTGAGCAGGCAGAATCGAAGTCGGCGGAAGCTTCGAGACATGGCGCCTCCGTCGGCGAATCGAACAAATCTTCTCTTCGCGGATCGGAGACACTTCATGTGACCGAGGCTAGCGCTTAGGACTTATAGCGCAAACGCTTCTTGTGACGGTTCGCGCGCATGCGCTTCTTGCGCTTGTGCTTGTTGATCTTGGTCTTTCTGCGCTTTTTCAGCGATCCCATGTCTGTGTTCTCCTGGTTTGGTGTGGCGTCCTAGGGGACGACTTTGTTCAGCGGGTATTCCACGATGCCCTCGGCACCGAGAGTTTTGAGCTGCGGAATGATCTTCCGCACGACGGATTCCGCAATGACCGTCTCGACGGCAACCCAGTCCGCATTCGCGAGCTGGGAAATGGTTGGCGAACGTTCAGCCGGCAGCACCTTGACGACATCGTCCAGACGGGCGGTCGGCACGTTCATTTTGAGGCCCACTTTGTCACGGGCCTCCAGGGCCCCTTTCAGCAGCAGCACCAGCGTCTCCATCTTCTGGCGCTTCCAGGCGTCCTGGAAGGCAGGTTTGCTGGAGACAAACTGCGGGTAGCTGAGCATCAGCGTGTCCACGATGCGCAGCTTGTTGGCGCGCAGGGAACTGCCGGTTTCCGTGATGTCCACGATGGCGTCCACCAGTTCAGGCACCTTCACTTCGGTGGCACCCCAGCTGAATTCCACCTCGGCAGTCACGCCGTGCTTGGCCAGATAATCCTTGGTCATGTCCACGGCTTCCGTGGCGATGCGCTTGCCCTGCAAGTCTTTGACCGTCTTGATGGGCGACTCCTCAGGCACCACCAGCACCCAGCGGGTAGGCTGGGAGGTAGCCTTGCTGTAAGGCAGGTCGGTCAGCACTTCCACCTGGGCCTTGTTTTCGGCAATCCAATCCAGGCCGGTGATCCCGCAGTCCAGGAACCCATGATCCACATAACGGCCAATTTCTTGGGCGCGGAGAAGTCTCAACTCCAGTTCCTCATCGTCCACCGTCGGGCGGTAGGAGCGGGAGGAAACCACGATGTTGAACCCCGCACGCTTCAAAAGTTCGAGCGTCGGCTCCTGCAGGCTGCCCTTCGGCAGGCCGAGTCGGAGAATGTTCTTGGATGCTTCCATTGGGTCGGGGAAAAGGGCGCGCAAGGTAGCGGGGTTTGGGCAGGTGCAAAGGATTATTTGGACCCGTGTCCAAAAAGGTTGTGAAAAACCTCCGGATTCACGCTGCGGCAAGGCCGGAACCCGGCCGCTGGAACGCTGGAAAAACCACGGTTTACGGTCCTGTCCATCCGCCCTTCCCGGCCCCTGCGCTCACCTCCGTCCGCTCGCTCTCAGTCTACGGCCACCTTCACCACCACTTTGAAGACTTCACCCGGCTCGCCCCACTGCACGCAGGGTGCATGGGCGTCTTCCGGATACAGGATGGCAAAATGACCCGCTGTGAGGTGCAGTTCGGTCACATCCGGCACCAGTTTCCACAGGGCGGCCTCCTTCTCGGCATTGTACTCCATCGTCGGTTCCTGCATGGTCTTCAGCGGTGCCCAGAGGATGGTCTCCCGGCCGGAGTGGATGAACTGCACGTCAATGTAGCGCCGGTGCGCCTCAAACAGCGCCTTTTCCTGCGGTTTCGTCGTGTAGGTCTGCACGATGGCAAACACGTCATCGCCGGCAATGTCCACCCGCCCCAGTTCCTGCGTGCCGTCCACCCCACGCAGATAGGCGAAAGCCTGGGCAAAACGGGGAGACAGCGCCTCATAACGGGCAGAGTTTTCAAGAGTGTCGTGGATCATGGCCGGGTGTGGTGGTGCTGCCCGTTTTAGCGGTACCCCCGTTCCTGCGCAAGTGCGAGCACACGCCCGCACCACAAGCGCCCCGCCATCAGGCAGCCGCCAGGGCGAGATCCGGGGAGGAAGCAGCCACTCTCTTTTCTGCCGCCAGCGCGTCCACAGCAGCCTCCGCCTCGCCCAACAACCGGCGCAGACGCCCATCCTGGAACTCCTCATACCCCACGCGCACAAAGCGCACATCAGCCAGGCCCACAAACCCCAGCGTCGTTTGCAGGTGCGGCTCCAGGAAGTTCAGATGAGCCAGGTCTCCGCCGGGCAGCAAGCTGCCGTCCCCTACGGAGGTGATGACGACCACCAGTTTGGGTTTCAACAAAGGCGAATAGGGTTCTTCCCGGTCCGGATCGAAAGCGAAAGTACGTCCCACGCGGATGATCTGGTCAAAATACGCCTTCAATGCCGCGGGCATGCCGAAGTTGTACATCGGCGTGCCGATCACAATGACATCGGCAGCCTCCACCTCACGGATCAGTTCCTCGCTGGCCGCCAGGGCCTCGGTCATCGTCTGCGTCCGCTTTTCGGGTTCTGCAAAAGCGGCAGCGATCCACCCCTCATTCACCAGCGGCGGCGGCGCAGCCAGGAGATCGCGGTGCAGCACCCGCCCCTCCAGATTTTCCCTCTGCCAGACCTCGGCAAAACGGGAGGTCAGACGGCGTGTGACGGAACGCGTGACGC
>DASWXG010000133.1:0-4543 GCA_036405615.1 Prosthecobacter sp.
ATCAAGGATAACAAAGAAGGTTACCAAGTCCTGCCCAAGTAGGGGTGACCTCACTCTTTGGAATGTGGCGCGAGACCTTCAAGGTGTGAGGGCTTCCAGCCCTCATGGATTGGGGGCGAAAGGCATGGTCGTTGCTGTGAACGTGGCCGCGAGGTGATGAGGCCAGGATGGCCTCACTCCTTGAAACCTGGAGCCTTGCGTGTCAGCCAGCGGTGGTTTCTGCCGGGATCAGCAGCGGCGGGACAAACTCCCGGATGAAGGTCTTGAGATCCTCCAGAACATTGAGTTCTTCAAACGGGTCCGCCATTCCGGCGAGCTGTTCCTTCATGGGGGCGAAGAAGGACATCAGTGCCCAGCGGTGATCCCGGTTGTTCAGCAAGGCATCGCGATAGGATTTCATCACATGGTCGTCATAGGAATCGGCCGTGACACCGCTCCCTCCCTGATACCAGTAGATGTTCAGGGCCTTGGTCCGCACCACGGCACCAGCCGCATTTTGTACATCCCGGTGCATGATGAGAAGAGTGGCCTGGACCGGAGGGCCCTGACCGCAATCCACCTCCACGATGCTGCGGCTGCTGATGACCCACCCCTGGCCCGGCAGGCAGACCTGGGGCTCGTGGAGGGAGCGTTTGACGGCTCCGCTGAGAACGACGGAGGCGAGGATGGCGCGCTTTTGGGTAAAGTAGAAACGGCGGCTGATCTTGACCCCTTCGTCCAGGATCTGCTGCTCACGCGCCTGCATGGGGATGTCCTGGCTGTCAAAATCGCCAGACCTTTCAGGCAATGCCAGGCTGACAGGAGGTTCACCGACCCGGTAGGTGGTGTCCGTGAGGGCGCAGACAGCCAGCCCGCCTCCGCAGATGATGACGGCTGCGGCCACGAAGGCCCAGGGGCTGCGCGGCTGTACTAGCGGGGAGGTGTTTTCTGAAAGCGGCGCTCGCTTCCTCCGTTTTTCCCGCCTTTCCAGCCAGGTGGCCAGGGCAAACATGCCTGCCAGGGCCACCGCGAAGACGGCAAAGCCCGCCAGGGCATGGTAGGAGCTCATCTCCTGATGTCCCTCAATGTTCTGGCCGACGGCAAAGTTGACGCCAAACCAGCGGCTGCCGACGGTGAGCAAGATCATGCGGACGATGTTGCCCGCCACCGCCATGGGGATGGCACTGGCAAAGAGCAGCAGGCGCGGCCCGAGGCCTTTCAGGACAAACCAGCCATACAGCGTGGCGATCATCATGAGGGAGAACAGGGAGCGAATGCCGCTGCAGGGTTCTTCCACGTCCAGCTTGAACAAGGCCCCCTGTTCAAGGCCCCGCGCTGCGTCCGCAGCGGAGTGCAGGCCGGTGCCGTCCCGTATCACGTCCATGCCCATGAGGTTGAGGGAGCCGGCGGAAAGTTTGGCGGTGAGCACCCGGAGCGGAAAGGCAAGGCGGGATTCCAGAGGAATCATCGGCCACATGAAGATGAGGAAGATCCAGGGAAAGATAAGCCACTTCAGCCAGTGCTTGCCACCGAGAAGAAGAATCAACCCCAGCGCGGTGAGCTGAACGGCCATGAACCCCGGGTAGCCCGTGTCCACCTTATAGCCCATCCAGTAGACGACCATGCCCGTCACCAGAACGGGCAGGCCCAGCCAGGACCCGTGCAGCGGCAGCCGCCGCAATTCCTTCCGCCGCCACCAGACGATGCCACCGACGAGGAAGGGAACGAGGAGACAGTACCACCATTCCGCATCCTTTTCCGCCTTGTGGACAATGCCCATGATGATGCTGGAGCGTCCCTCGAACTCCCAGTGCTGGTAAGGCCAGAAGATGGCCAGCGCGGCCAGAAGCACGCCGCCAATGCCCCAGACCCACGGCATGAGGCGGGAGTCAGCAGGGGCGGCGGCAGGCACGGGGGTAGATTCGCTCATGAGGGACTGGGACGCAGGCAGGAATCATGCCTGCCACAGCCATAGACATCTGTCCATGTCAGCGGGCTGGAAATTCTTGCAGAATGAGGTTAACTGAAAAGACATGGCCGAAAATCCCCCCTCCTCCCAGGCGAGAAAAGCCCTCCTGAAAGATGCGCAGGACGCTGCGCCCGCCCCTGTCTCCACCAAGCGCAAGCAGCCGGTGGCGGCCGTGCGGCAGCCTGCACCTGCGCCTGTGGTCAAAGGCATTTCGTGGGGGGCGTTCATCGCGGTATCGGTGGTGCAACTGGGGCTTCTGGCGGGTGCTCTGGTGTGGGGCAGCGGCTATGTCAGCCAGAAGGTGACCAACGCCCGCATCGGCGGCAGCAGCGGCGCAGCCCAGCCGGAAGAGAACGGTGGTGCATGGAAAGTGGCTCTGGACCAGGCCAAGGCGCAGATCTCCGCGCTTCAGCGCCAGGTGGATGCACAGAACGAGGAACGGGAAAAGACCCAGGGACGGTTGCAGGAAATGGCCGACCGCATGGCACTGATCATCAAGCAGTCCTCTTTTCTGCCGACTGCAGACAGCGCCCGCGTGACAGAAAAGGATGCATCCCAGGTGGCGGCCATGCTGCCCAATGTCAGCCCGGCCACCAGCGAGCTGGTGCTCATCAAAGAACGCAACCGCCTGACCACGTATGCAGACCAGGCCATCGCCACCGGCAGCCGGGAGGCCTTGCAGGCTCTGGTGGAAGCCATGGCAGACCCGGCCATGAAGCATCTCATCCATGCCGCACAGGCGGAGTTCAAGCGGGTGCAGGCCTACTACGACATGGGCATCGGCATTGACCCTGGCTACACCCTGCCGGTGCGGGAGATTTTCAAAGACACGCCGGTGACACGCGAGGCGGACCTGACCCCCGCCCAGCTTCAGGGGCTGATGCAGGACCAGAAGCAACCCTGGGAAGCCAGACTGCGTGCGGCGTTCCTGCTCCGCTCCAGCACCGAGGCTGGCACCAATGCACTGCTGCTGAAAGCCTTGAAGGAAGATCCGGTACTGGATGTGGCCAAGCAGGCCCAGATCACCTTTGAAAATCGCGTGGGCCGCAAGTTCCGCCTGTTCGACATCCCGGCCATTGAAGCCTGGTGGCAGGCTCAGGGCGGAGAGAAGCAATCGGTGAAGATGATCGAGCCTGGAAAGTAAGCGTTTGGTTTATGGTGATGGTGAGGTTGGTTTATGCCTCTATTCGGCGAGACTGACAGGGAAGTGCAGGGTTGAAGAAAAAGGGCTGGAGTCCTAAACTCGCAGCCTCCCCAACCCTTGTAGCTGTGTCTGACGCAGGTACGCCAACCGTGACCCCCATGAACATCTCCACCCTGTTCCGCCAGGTGGCAGGCCGCCGTTTGCTTGCGCTTGCCCTACTGGCCTCGCCTGCGTTGCCGGCGTCTTCCGCTGTTCTGTTGCAGGACAGCTTTCTGAACGGAAACAAGGCTTTTCCAGACAGCAGCAGTATCGGCAACTGGACCTTTGTGGACTCCACCGTGACGGAGACCGGAGGACTGCTAACGGTCAGCACTTCCAACGGAGCCGCTTCAAATTCATCCAACTTTTCCACTTCGGTCAGTCCGGAGTTGAATCCGTTTACCTCGACCATCCAGTTTTCGGTGTCGGATTTTTCGTTGTTTGGCACCGGCGACTACGAAGGAGCGCCGGGCCGTTTCCGCATGGGTCTCATTTCCACGGCTGGATCTTTCTTTGGCACCAACGATGCCTTCGCCCTGGAGATCAACAGCAACGGACTGGGATTCAAACTGGGAACCAAGCTGAACGCGGCCAGCGCAGACCCGGGAGCCGCCACGGCCTCAGGCACCTTTGCCTCGGCCATCACGAGCTTTGATTTCATTTTCACGGCCACCACGTGGGATCTGGTTTTATACTCGGGTACAGATGTGCTCTACGACCAGTCCGGCTCGTGGTCCTTGGGAAGTGCGGACACGTGGGGTGCCAACACTGGAAACACAGGTTCTTCCGCCTTGCTGCTGGCACTGCAAAACAGCGGTGCCACTGGAACCTCCGGGAACAAGTCCTTCTCCATCGGTGAGATCACCGTGACGGCAACTGCCATTCCGGAGCCCTCACGTTTGCTCCTGATGGGCGGCGCGTTTTGCGCGCTTCTTGCCTGCCGTCGCCGTCCTCTGGCCCCATCCTGCTAACCGGTAGGATTTCGTTTTGTCGTTTCCGGGAGAGGCCGGGTTTTGTTCAACGGAAGTGGATTGGCTGGGCTGTCATGGTGTCGTCGGCAGCCAGAAGACCCAAAAAAAAAGCCCGCCGGGCAGAACCGGGCGGGCTTCGTGTTTTAAAGAGAAACAGGCGCTAGATCAGGCCTCGGCACCGGCTTCATCGCGGCGCTCGCCGGGGGCGATGGGCTTGGCACCGCTGAGCTGGAGGGCGCGGCTCATGAAGTCTTTGCCGGCCAGTTCCTGCACGGCGCGGCGGGCTTCGTCCACGGTGCCCATGGTCACGAAGGCAAAGCCTTTGGAACGCTGGGTGCGGTTGTTGACGACGACTTCGCAGTTGCGGACGCTGCCGACGCCGCTGAAGAGCTCAAACAGGTCGCTCTCGGTGGCATCATAGGAGAGGTTGCCGACGTAGAG
>DASWXG010000134.1:0-3907 GCA_036405615.1 Prosthecobacter sp.
CGGCGATATCGCTGTGACCGGCCTGGCTGTCTACAACACCAACGATTTCGGCGCGACGGCGAACAATGTGGATGTCAGCGGCGCACAGGCCCCCGCATCTTTCACCGTCAACACCCTTCGTTTTAATACCGCAGGGGCTGCCGTTCTGACATTGGCAGGTGTAAACACCGTCAGCAGCGGCGGTCTGCTGGTGACGAGCACGGTGGGTGCCAACCAGACCCGCATCACAGGCGGCAGTCTTCGCGGCGCGGCCAACGGGGATCTGGTGGTGATCCAGAACAACGGCACCGGCCTAACCATTGAGTCTGTCATTGAAAACAACGGTGCTTCCACGGCGCTGACCAAAGCCGGTACGGGTACCCTGACTCTCACCGGCAACAACACTTTCAGCGGCGGCACGTTTTTGGTGGGCGGTACGCTGTCCGTGAGCAAGCTGTCTGACACGGGCGACAGCCACCTGGGGAACTCCGCCGGGGGGGCTGACAATGCCCTGACCTTCAACACCGGCCGTCTGCAATACTCCAGTGCAGCCAGTGCGGATGCCACCACGGCCCGCGACATCCAGCTGCTTTCCGGTGGCGGCATCATTGAAGTCGCCACGGCAGGCCGCAGCCTGACCGTGAACGGGGTGATCAGCAGCGAGGCCCTTCTCACCGGAGAGGGGGCTTACACCGGTTCCTCCATGCTGACCAAGGAGGGCGCCGGCACGCTGGTTCTCGGCGGCACACAGGCCAATACGTCCGCGGGCGTGACCCTCATCAATGCAGGCATCCTCCGGCTGAACAAAACCGCCGGGGTGGATGCCCTCGCGGGCAACGTCACGCTGGGGAACAACAGCGGCGGTCTGGATATCCTCCTGCTGGGCGCGAGCAACCAGATCAAGGATACCTCCTTGCTGACGATCAATGGCACGGCTGCCAACGCGGGTATCTTCCGTCTGGCAGGTCAGAGTGAAACGATTGCCGGTCTCATCAGCAGCGCGGCCGGTACGGGCATTGTGGAAAACGAATCCGGCGCGGCCAATACCGGAACTCTGGCTGTGGAGGTGGCTGCAGGTGCGTCTTACACTTTCAGCGGCATTCTTCGCAACGGCGACGGCTCCGGAACTGACGGTGTCCTGGCCTTCACCAAGAAAGGTTCAGGCACGCAGATTCTTAGCGGCACTAACACGTATACCGGCGACACCACGGTGGAGGGCGGCAGCCTTCAGATTGGCGCGGGCGGCACGGCCGGGGCGCTTGCCAATGGCAGCCGCGTGGTGCTGGCCGGGGGCAGCCTGGAGATCAACCGTTCGAATGCCTATGCGTTTGGCAACCAGATCACCGGCAGCGGAACCTTTGTGCATGCCGGTACCGGCATCACCACCCTGAGCAATGGCACCAGCAACTATACGGGCACCACAGAGATCCGCTCGGGCACGGTGCTGGTGGGCAACGCCAGCGGTTCGGCCACGGGCAGCTCGGTGGTAGATGTGAATGGCGGCCTGCTGGGCGGCACCGGCATCATCGCAGGTGTGACGACCGTACGGGAAAGCGGCCGTCTCGCCCCGGGTGATCCTGCTGTGGCTGGCGGCCTGGGCACACTGACCTTCGGCAGCGACCTGACTCTGAAACGCCAGACGGCTTACGGCCAGCCCGTGCTCACCCTGCAGCTTGGCACCATCAATGACCTGGTTCACAATGACGCAGCAGGTATTGCTGCCAATGCCGGCAACCTTGCCGCCTACTTCGCCTCGCAGCTTGCAGCCTATGAAGCGGAGAGCGGCAGCCATGACCGGCTGGTGATCGGCGGCACGCTGCATCTGGAAGCCGGGGCGGTCATCGCCGTAGATAACTCGCTGGGTTACACCCCGAAGTTTGGCGATGTCTTTGACCTTCTCGACTGGAATGTCCTCAATGCGGCGGGATCGGCTGGTGACCGGAACTGGACCACGGGGCTGGACCTGCAACTGCCGACGCTGACCGGCGGTTTGAATTATGACTTCAGCCTTTTTGCGAGCGCTGGCATCATTGTGGTGACACCGGAGCCAGGCCGCATGCTGCTGCTGGCCCTGGGGGCCTCTCTGCTGCTCGTCCGTCGGCGCCGTTCTGCAGCCTGCTGAAGAGCGGGTGTGGCTGGCACAGGGATGCAAGGATCAGCCGCAGGGCGGCGACCGATGGGTAGCCCGGCCTTTCAAGACCGGGATGTCCAGGTCATGCTGCCATTCCTGCTTTGCCTAACCAGGAGTTAGACAAGGATGAAACGTCGGTCCGTGTCCGGTTCACCTGGAACCGTCATCGCCCTTATTCATCAAAGCTGGCGACCACTTTGGGAGGAGAGCCTTTTTTCAGGGCAAAGACTTCGGGGCTGGCGGCTCGCTGTTCGGTGCGGTAGCGCTCGGCCATGTCGGCCACATAGGCGTCCAGGGCCTCAGGTCTGGCGGGGAAGACAAAGAGGGAATGGCGGTCCGGCATGGCCACCCAGATCTCCGGGCCGAAGAGTTTCTCAAAGATCTGGGGCAGGGAAGGGGCGACCACCAGGCTGGCGACGAGCGGTTTGTCATCGCGATAGACGGCATAGGCCACCTGGCCTTTCTCGTTCTTCACCAGATCCGGTTTCAAAGTGGCCAGCCGCCGGTCAGCGACTCTGCCAGCCTGCTCTGCAAAGGTGGTCACGCTGATGCCGAGTTTTTTGAACTGGGCTTCCGTGTAAACCAGGATGCCGGGTTCGCCGGAGATTTCCAGAGCGGGGGTGAAGACGGTCTGCTCCGCGCCTTCCGGAGTGAGGGAAAGTTTGCCTCCCATGAACTTCGGCTGGGGCAGCATCAGCATGACCTCCAGTTTTTTCGGCGGAGGTGTCTGGGCGTACAGAGGCAGGGCGGCGGCAAGGGCGCAGACAGTGAAAAGGAACCGTTTCATGGCATGGCTGCACCGGCGGCGGACCGGTGGGGGCCGGGACACAAGCACGGGTTGCGTGGCTGCGCCAGTATCAAAGACCTTGCACCCTGGGCCGGTTCTGGCTTCTGATGCGGCATCATGATCGCATTCCTCCGCGGCAAGCTTGCCGAATCTTTTCCTCATCAGGCCATTGTGGATGTCGGCGGGGTGGGCTACGCGGCCAACATTCCACTGACCACCTTTGACCGGCTGCCCCAGCAGGGCGGAGAGGTGAAGCTGCTGACGCATCACCACGTCACGGAGCGCGAGCACACCCTTTTCGGCTTCTTCACCGAGGATGAGCGCGACCTTTTCCGCCTGCTCATTGACCGCGTGTCCGGCATCGGACCCAAGATGGCGCTCTCTGTCCTCAGCGGCATGCCGGTGCCGGCCTTCAAAGAGGCGGTCATCCGCAATGACATTGCCGCCCTGGCCCGCATCAAAGGCGTGGGCAAAAAGACTGCCGAGCGCATCGTGCTGGAACTGAAGGACAAGGTGGGCGTGGTAGATGCCTGGCAGGCCGCCCAGGTGGCCAAAGGCGGAGATCCCAAGCAGGAAGCCATCTCAGACGCCGTGCTGGGCCTCATCGCCCTTGGCTACAAGCAAAGCGAAGCCCAGAAGGCCGTGCAGAATCTGGCCAAGGTGGCTACCGAACCCGTGCGGGCAGACAAACTCATCCGCGAGGCTCTGCGCGAGCTTCAGTGATGGCGGCAAGAGGGCGGGTTGTGAGATTCCCGCCCTTGCTTCGCCACTGCGGCAGAGGGGGTCACCAGTTGAAGAAAATGGGCCCAGGCACGATTTTCACCCCGCCGCTGCCCAGGGGATTGCCCTTGGTTTCCTCGATGCTGTCCACCACGTTGTCCTTCAGGTTCACGCTCATGCTGCCGGTCTCCACCTTGATGTAGGTGACCGTCTGCACCGGGCGGCCCAGGGCGTCAAAGCCGGTGTTGTACTGGGGGATGCGGTCATACACCACATACTCCAGCTTTTCC
>DASWXG010000135.1:0-4576 GCA_036405615.1 Prosthecobacter sp.
TCCAGCTTGGCACGGCCACGCAGAGCGATGATTTCTTCCAGCGTTTTCTGGGCAGCTTCGCGAAGCTGCGTCAGCGGCACAGGGGTGATTTCCGCCGGTGTGTCGGCGGAGGCGGTGCGCTCCCAGTCTACGTGATAGACCAGGTCGCGGGTGCCTGTGGTACCAGCACGGCGGGCGGCGGCCATGCTCACGGCACGGAAGCCATCCACCAGCACGCAAGGTTTGCCAGACTCGTCGTAAAGGGCGATGTTGCCCTCGATAAACTCTTCATTGAACTGCACCACACGGGCCTTCACGTGAGTGATGGCGCCGGGGGACTTGAGGAAGAGGATGCGACCAAAGCGCACTGGCAGCTTCATCTTGGCCTTGCGGTCTTCCACGGTTTTGGAACCGGCGGAGAAGGTGTGCAGGGCACCATCCAGAAGCACTGGGTGCAGGCAGTATTCACCGGCACGGTGGGCGATGTTCTCAGAGAGAGCCACCTTGCCAGCAGCCTTGCCGCCACCGGCCCAGAGTTCACGCACAGCGCGGAATTCGTCGCCATAGCGCAGGCCCAGGTCGCTCATGTGCTGGTAGAAGTCGGTCACGTCCAGGGACTGCAGACCTTCGGAAGCGCCTTCCCAGGTGGAGCTGTTGAAGCCGGACTCCGTACGCTCACCGCGCATGGAGCCGATAACGTGCACAGACCAGGCTGCGCCCTGCTCAAACTTGCTCTGGATGGTGAAGGTGCGGTCGTTCGGCTCGTAGGTCACTTCGAGAAGCACGCTGGCGGAGTTTTCCGTCAGAATCAGCGGCTTGCGGATCTCGAAATCTTCCACGGCAAACGGGCGTCCTTCGAAATACTGGGCACCGGCTTCGAGGATGAGTTCCACAAAACCTGCACCCGGGAAGATGACGTGGCTTTCCACCTTGTGATCCTTCAGGAAGGCCATGTGGCGGTTGTCCAGGCGGGCGATCCAGGTCGGGGTGGCGCGTGGCAGGCGCATGTCCAGCAAACCTTTGCCCCCCGGGGCCAGACGGCCTTCTTTCCAATCCGGAGATTCGTTCCACCAGCGGGCTTTGTCCCACGGGTAGGTTGGCAGCGTGAGCTGATGACGGGAAGGCGTCATGCCCTTGAAGTCCAGGTCCACGCAGGCGCGGTGCAGTTCCAACGCGGCTTCGACCATGTGGTCGTGCTCGCGGTCGCGGCGGGCGGAGGCCACCACCGGGGCTTTTTCGCCACGGGCTGCCAGGCATTCCTGGATGGAGATGGAAAGAGCCGGGTGAGCGGTGATTTCCAGCCAGACATCCACACCAAAATCAGCCAGGGCGTTGACTGCCGGGGCAAACATCACGGCCTGACGGATGCCACGGCCCCAGTGGCCGGGATCACACGCCTTGCCGCTGATGCGCTCGCCAGTCACGGTACTGAAGAACGGCACGGTTTCCTCGCGAGGCTCCAGGCCTTTCAGCGCGGCCACCAGTTCATCAGCCGCAGGCTGCATGAAAGCGTGGTGGAACGGATGATCCACACGCACGAAACGGGCAAAGACGCCATCCGCCTCCAGTTCCTTCTGGATGGCTTCCAAGGAAGTCTTCGGACCGGAGAGTGTCAGGGAACGCGGGCCGTTGAAGGCGGCGATGCTGACCACGCGGTCGTGACGGGAAATGACCGCCAGGGCTTCCTCTTCATTCAGGCCCACGGCCAGCATGGTGCCGGCACCACGGGCGCACTCGTTCATGAAACGGGCACGGAGAGCGATGACCTTGGCACCTTCTTCCAGGTTCAACACACCAGCCACGCAGGCGGCGGCGATTTCGCCCACGCTGTGACCCACGATGGCGGCTGGGTTCACACCCCAGGATTTCCACAGTTCAGCCAGGGAAACCTGCATGGCGAAGATGGCAGGCTGGCCAACTTCGGTTTCGCTCATGCGGGAGCTCTTCTCGTCCTTGGCCAGTTCTTCCAACAGGGAGAATTTGGCCCAAGGCTTCAGGGCTTCGGCGCAGGCTTCCATGGACTTGCGGAAGACCGGCTCGTTCTTCATGAGCTCGCGGCCCATGCCCCACCACTGAGGCCCCTGGCCGCTCATGACGAAGCCGACGCGGGCCACGGTTTCACGGCGCGGAGAGAAGCCGCTCTTCACGTTGGGCACTTCCTGGCCCACGCCAAAGGCGTTCAAGGTGGCAATCGCTTCATGGGCGGTGCGCGCCGTGAAGGTGAGACGATACTGGTGGTGGTTGCGGCGGGCACCGAGGGTGTAGGCCAGATCTGGCAGGACCGGGGAGGTGCCATTCGACTTCTCATGGTCTTCCAGCCATGTGGAGAGGCGGAAAGCTGTGGCTTTCAGAGCATTTTCCGAACGGGCGGAAAGCACCAGTGGCCAAGGACGCTGCGGGTGGTCCAGCGGCAGCTTGACGCGCGGCTGCTTCGGAGCCTCGGCGACGATGACGTGGGAGTTGGCACCACCGAAACCGAAGGAGTTTACACCGGCGATGCGGGGGCCGTCCGTGTCCGGGAAGGCTTCCATCTCCGTAGGGATGCGCAGCTTCAGCGCCTTGAAATCAATGTGCGGGCTGGGCGTTTTGAAGTGCAGGCTCGGTGGAATCTGGCCGTGCTTCAGTACCAGCATGGCTTTCACCAGACCAGCGACGCCAGCAGCAGTTTCCAAGTGCCCCAGGTTGGTCTTCACCGAACCCATGGCCAGGGGTTTGTCCTCGGGGCGGTTTTCGCAGAGAGCCTCGGAAAGAGCGGTGGCTTCAATCGGGTCACCCACTGCGGTGCCGGTGCCGTGAGCTTCGATGAAACCGACGCTGGTGGGGTCGATTCCGGCGTCAGCGCAGGCGTCTTTCACCAGACGGGCCTGGGCTTCGGGGCTTGGCAGGGAGATGCCGTTGGTGTGGCCGTCCTGGTTCAAGGACGTACCGAGGATGACGCCCTGGATCGGATCGCCGTCTTCGATGGCCTTGGAAAGCTTCTTGAGCATCACCATGCCCGCGCCTTCACCACGGACGAAACCGTTGGCATCTGCATCGAAGGCCTTGCAAGCGCCATCAGGGGAAAGCATGGAGGCCTGGGAGAAACCGATGAAGCCACCAGGGGTGATCATGACGGTGACACCACCCGCCAGGGCGGAATGGCCGCGACCGGTCCAGATGTACTCACAGGCCGAATGGACGGCGGTGAGCGCGGAGGAACAAGCTGTGTCCATGGCCACGCTCGGGCCGGTCAGGTTCAGCGTGTAGGAAATGCGGTTGGCGGCGATGGAATGCGCGCTGCCGGTGGAGGAGTGGGAACCGATGCCGCTGGAGTCAAACGGAGTACCCTGGATGACCTGGTAGTCCGTGTGGGAAACGCCGACGAAAACGCCGATGTCTGTGCCTTTTTCGAGATCGAGCACGATGCCCGCGTCTTCCAGAGCTTCCCAGGCGGTTTCCAGCATCAGACGATGCTGCGGGTCCACGTATGGGGCCTCACGAGGGGAAATGCCGAAGAACTGGGGATCGTATTGATCAATGCTATCGAGGAAACCACCACGCTTGGCGATGGATTTGCCTGCCAGACCGGGCTCGGGATCATAAAAACGCTCCACATTCCAGCGGTCGGCTGGAACCTCACAGACCGCGTCCCGCCCCTCCACCAACAGTTTCCAGAAAGCTTCAGTGTCATTGATTCCGCCGGGGAAGCGGCAGCCGATGCCAATAATGGCGATTCCTTCTTTTTGCATGCAGTTCAGACTTAGGGGGATGGGTGGGAGAGAATTTGCAAATTGCGAATGTTGTCAGGCTATCGAATCGTGCGAAGTGCCTTCTGTGCGTCTTCGCAAATTTACGTTCTGCAAAATTGATGGCTTAACAGTCATTTTTTGGCAAAAAACACGGGGTCGAGACAGGGGCCTTGCAGCCTCCGTCCCGCCACTCTAGCGGTACTCCGGCAAATTTCGCCACAAGAAACGCAAAAACGCACACAGCACGAATCATTCTTGATTGAACATAATTTTTAACCCAGGGACTGACTCAGCAACATGTGTGGTATCGCAGGCGTGATGGATTTGGCGGGACGGCGCTCCGTTCCGGAGGAAGTCATTCAACGGATGTCCCAGGCCCTGTATCATCGGGGACCGGACGAAGAGGGATTTTTCATACGGCCCGGGCTGGCGCTGGCCTCCCGGCGCCTCAGCATTGTGGGCCTCGCAGACGGGCAGCAGCCGATGCACAACGAAGACCGGCAGGTCTCTGTCGTCTTCAACGGCGAGCTTTTTGACCATGTGGAAAAGCGGGTGGAACTGGCCGCCCGGGGCCACACGCTGGTCACCCACTGCGACACGGAAATCATCCCCCACATCTACGAAGAGAGTGCGGAGGGGGTTTTCGAACGGCTGCGCGGGCAATTTGCAATCGCATTGTGGGATGAACGCAAGCAGCGGCTGCTCCTTGGACGCGACCGGTTTGGCATCAGCCCGCTGTATTGGACACGCCAGGGGGACTGGCTGCTTTTCGCGTCGGAGATCAAGAGCATCCTGGCTTCCGGCATGGTCACCGCAGCGCCCGACAGACGGGGGATTGACCACATTTTCACCTTTTCCGCCCTGCCCGG
>DASWXG010000136.1:0-2083 GCA_036405615.1 Prosthecobacter sp.
CGGCGATACTGGAAATCCATCAGCTTGGTGAAACGCTCACTGGGGCGGGCTTCCAGGATTTCCGTCTCCAGCACGCCAAACTGGCGCAGCTCGCTCTGTGGCAGGTAGATGCGGCCGGTGTCCTTGGCATCCTGGCCCACATCTCGGATGATGTTGGTGAACTGCAATGCGTACCCCAACTGGATGGCATAGTCCCGTGTGGCGGGGTTTTGATGGCCAAAAATCTCAATGCTGACGAGACCGACCACGCTTGCCACCTTGTAGCAGTAGCCGAGCAGTTCCTCAAAGGTGGCGTAGCGCGTCTTCGTGATGTCGCTGGCCACACCGTCGATGATCTCGCCCAGCCAGGCGCGAGGGAATCCATATTTCTCCGGCAGCACCAGCACCTCATCCAGCACGGGGTGCCCCGGTGGCGTGCCTTCCTCCACGCACTGCTTCCAGTGCATCAACTCGCGCTCCTTCTCTTCCTCGCCCACATCGGTTGCGTCCGCAATGTCATCCACCACGCGGCAGAAGGCATAAAAGGAGATCATGTCCCGGCGGCGCTCCTTGGGCAGACAAGCCAGGGCAAAGGCCAGGTTCGACTTCGCCCGCCGCGCAATCTGTTCAGGTGAAAGCGTGCCGCTGGTCATGCAGAGGCGGAGGCGGATGGAGAACGTGGAAAGCCGGATCGAAGCATCAGGAGGAGGAAAGCTAGCAATAGCCAGCTATCCAGCATGGCAAGCCCCAAAGCATTCAGAGGTTTCACAAGCAGACGCAACATCGGTGCGTCCAAACAAAGCGCACATGCCATGGAGGCGGCGTACAACGCGAGAATGAAGACCGCCAGCGCCGTGATGCCCAGCAGCAGCAACGGCACCGCCGCCCGGAAAAGCATGCGCAGCGCCACCGTGCCCTGGTCCATGAAGCGACCCGTCGCAGTGCCCACTGCCACCGGGAGCGCGGCAAAGACAAGCAGAAACTCGATCCATATCCACCCGCTGAGCCCCTCGTTGCGCTGGGTTCCCACGCCCGCATGCCACAGTCTCCAGCCCAGCCACAGCAGATCGAACCCCGCCAGCCATGCAACGCTCTGCCAGCGGGCAAAGGTCCGCTCCAGAGCCAGCAAAGCGTCGTTCTCCGTCTCCGTGGCCTGCGGCCGCTCCCACGCCAGAACGAAGCAGACCAGCCACACCTGGGTGCCAGCCACAGTCAGCGCCGAAAAAACATAGCGCAGCCCCAGCTTCAGCATCTCCAACCACTCCGGCAGCATGCGTTGATGCGCCAGCCCTGCGGCCTCCAGCCCCAGCCAGCCAAAGCCAAGCACCGTCAAGCTCAGCAGCGCCAGTTTTTGCTCCGGTCCCGGCCGATGACGCGCGTAGCGGTACGGCCAGCGCCAGATTCGCACGGTAAGAATCACAAACACCACTGGAATGAGACAAGCCAGCGGCCATGGCGGGATCAAGGAGTGCGGCAGCAGCGCCAAATGCGCAGCCGCCTCCCTCACCAGCGGGCCAATGACCTCCCGCCAGTCTGTGAGCTGCGCCAGGGTGCGCGTTTCAATCCGCACCCCTCCGGCTGCCTCCGCCAGGAGGACCGCTCCAGCGACCCACAGCACCAAAACGCTGCGCTGCCTTATGAAGTCCCAGGCATCCGACAACTCCTGCCGCAGCGGATGCCAGCGCAGATGCAGCACCAGCCCGACCGCAAGGCCCATAAGGGCAAGGATGGTGGGCTGAAGTAGGGCGCTGGAAGGCATCGGAAATGATGAATGTGTGCCCGAATCTCTAAATGACTCAATTCGTCATTGGAACTTGATTCGTCATTCCTCATTCTGGTTTCGTCATTCCTGAAATCCCTGGACACATTCCCTCGTATTCGCTTTCCTCATCCCATCATGAAACCCGCCGCCGCGCTGTTCCTGCTCACCACCTTGTCGTTGTCCACCGCCGCTCTCGCGGAAAACTGGCCGAACTGGCGTGGTCCCAACCAGGACGGCTCCTCCACGGAAACCGGGCTGCCAGTGAAATTCAGCACCACGGAAAACGTGAAGTGGGCCGCCCCCATCCCGGGCATCTCCGCCTCCGTGCCGGTTGTCTTTGGT
>DASWXG010000137.1:0-7284 GCA_036405615.1 Prosthecobacter sp.
TCCCAACCCCTTGACATTCACCGCTGCGACAAACCCGTGGGTCGGCAGGCCCGTGCCTCCTGGCTGTTTCCTGAACTGGGAAATGTGGACGCCGCCGCACCCAAAGAGAAACGCCTGGAGCAACTCGCCGCCCTGATGACGCATCCGGAAAACGGCCGGTTCAGCCGCACGTTCGTCAACCGCCTCTGGCACCGGCTGGCCGGGCGCGGCCTGGTGCATCCCCTGGACGCCATGGATACGGCACCATGGAACGCAGACCTGCTGGACTGGCTGGCCGCAGATTTTCAAAGCCGGGGTTACGATGTGAAAAAGACCCTGGAGATCCTCGCCACCTCCCGGCTCTACCAGTCGCAAAGCGAGGTCCTTGCCGGCGGGGAAACCGAAGGCCCCTATGTCTTCAAAGGAGTCCGCGCCAAACGCCTGACGGCCGAGCAGTTCATGGATGCGGTGTGGAGGCTTACCGGTGCTGCCCCGGCGAAGATGGACGCTTCCGTGTTCCGGGGCCGGGCAGACCCCCAGCAGGCACGCAGCATCCAGCTTAGCGGTCAGTGGATCTGGGGAGACTCGGCCAAACCGGGGAAGGCACCGCCTCCTGCCGGAGAGCGCATCCTGCTGCGCAAGACCTTCAAACTCGATCAGGCCGTGGCCGAGGGATCCGCCATTGTCACCTGCGACAACGAGTTCACCCTGTTCATCAACGGGCGTAAAGTCACCGGCAGCCAGAACTGGCAGCAGGTGGTCTCGGTTCCGCTGCAAGACAAGCTGGTCGTGGGGCCTAACAACATTGTCATCATCGGCACGAATGCAGGTCAGGCCCCCAATGCGGCAGGCCTGTTCTTTGAAGCACGGTTGAAGCTGGCCGATGGCAAGGAGCAGGCATTGGTTTCGGACAGCGGCTGGCAGTGGCACCCGAAAGTACCTGAGGGCAAAGAAGGACGCCTGGGGGCGGTGCCTGCCCAGGGCTGGCAGCCGGTGACGGCGCTGAAACCGCTGGCTGCCTGGCAAAAAGTGCTGACTGCCCAGGGCCCTTCACTGCTGGCTCAAGGCAGCGGCGCAGCCGGGCTGATGGTGCGCGCCAGCCTGATGAAATCAGATTTCCTCATGCGCTCTCTGGGCAGGCCCAACCGCGACCAGATCGTCTCCATGAGGCCTTCGGATATCACCACGCTGGAAGCACTGGACCTCTCCAACGGCGAAGCCCTCACCCGGGCGCTTGCCCACGGGGCCGGACAGCTGATGGAGCGCGAATGGAAGACACCAGACGATCTTGTTCGCTGGATTTTCCGCCAGGCGCTGACCCGGGACCCCGCACCCGCCGAGATGCAGGCCGCCGTCGAAGCCTTGGGCGAGAAACCTTCCGCTGCTGCGGTGCAGGACCTTCTGTGGGCGGTGGTGATGCAACCGGAGTTCCTGTATGTCCGCTAACCTTTTCCTAACAAACACCATGAACGAAACCGGGGACGGTTCCCGCCACAGCCCGGCCGGCGAATCCATCGCCAGGCGTGATTTTGTCAAAAAGCTTGCTGCGGCCACGGCTGCGGCGTGGATGTCAGGAGAACCCCGTCTTGTCCGCGGTGCCGGTCTTCAGCACCCGGAGGCCCGGGCCGATGCCTGCATCCTTCTGTGGATGGCGGGCGGCATGGCCGCGCCCGAGACCTTTGATCCCAAACGCTACGTGCCGTTTGAAAAGGGGATCGAGGTGTCACGCATGCTCAGTACCTTCCCGGCCATCGCCACGGCTGTGGACGGGCTGAAGATCTGCCAGGGGCTGGAAAACATCGCCCAGGTGATGGACCGCGCCACTCTCATCCGCAGCGCGGTACAGCCAGACCTCGGCAGCATCCTGCACAGCCGTCATCAGTATCACTGGCACACTGGTTATGTGCCGCCGCAGACGGTGGCCTGCCCGCACATCGGCTCCTGGGTCGCCCGGGTCAAAGGCGCACGCAATCCGGTAATGCCCGCCTTTGTCAACATCGGGCAGCGGCTGGAAGGCGTCGGTGAGAGCGAAGAACTGAAGGCCTTCACCACTGCCGGATTCTTCGGCAGCGAATACGGTCCCATGAACCTGCCGTATCCGGAAGAGGCAGCCGCCTCGGTGAAGCCGCCTTCTGGCATGGATGCCGCGCGCTTCGCCAGCCGCGACCGCCTGTTTCGCAAGCTGGTGGATCAAAATCCCCGGCGCGACTACATGAGCGACCACCAGCAGCAGTCATTGCTGCGCAGCCTGGACAATGCCTACCGTCTGCTGAGTTCCAAAGAACGTGAAGCCTTCGACATCACGCTGGAGCCGAAAGAGAGCTATGCCAAGTATGATACCGGGCGTTTTGGGCGCGGCTGTCTGCTTGCGCGCAGGCTGGTGGAGGCCGGGGTGCGTTTTGTCGAGGTCACCACCGAGTATGTGCCTTTCTTCCAGTGGGACACGCACAAGGACGGCCACACCACGGTGGGTGCCTTGCACAAGGAGATCGACAAACCCATTGCGACGCTGATTCGCGACCTGGAAGAACGCGGCCTGCTGGATCGCACCCTGGTCATCGTCGCCAGCGAGTTCAGCCGGGATGCCATCATGGAAGGCAAGCCGGGCTCCAATGCCAGCGACCAGGCCACTTTCAAAGTGGACCGGCTGGAGGAGATGAAGCACTACGGACTTCACCGTCACTTCACCGGCGGCACCAGCGTGGTGCTTTTCGGCGGAGGCGTGAAGAAAGGTTTTGTCTACGGGGAGACGGCTGACGAACGGCCCCTGGTGGCTGTTAAAAATCCGGTCACCGTCATGGACATGCATGCCACGGTCATGACCTTCTTGGGCATCAGCCCGGCCACAGAATTCACCGTGGAGGGCCGCCCTTTCTACGTCACCGAAGACGGCAAGGGCAAAGCCGTTACCGAAATCTTCAGCTGAGAAAACGAATGATCATGAAAAGACGCCTGCTCGCCTGCTGCCTGTTCCTCCTGGCCGCCAACACTTCTTCCTTCGCCGCTCCGGCGCGGCCTAACGTACTGTTTCTTTTTGCGGATGACATGCGGCCGGATTCGCTGGCGGCCCTGGGAGACCCCGTGGTCAGCACGCCAAATCTGGACACGCTGGTGAAGCGTGGTTTCACCTTTACCAATGCGTATAACCTCGGTGGAAACTCCCCGGCGGTGTGCATGCCCAGCCGGAACATGATGATGAGCGGGAACGCCTTCACCCGGTGGAAGGACTTTCTGCCGCCAGGGGCTCCGGAGGCCCGGCGGGGAAAGCTCAGCCCGGCGGACGGTCCCAATTTTCCTCTGTCTATGAAGGCCGCCGGTTATGAAACCTGGCACTACGGCAAGAAGGGCAACTCGGCCAATCTCATCCAGGGCCGGTTTGATCATGTGCATTATCTGGCTGAGGACCACATGGACCGGGAACACGGCGTGCCCGGGAAGGAGATCATTGACGGTGCGGTGGAGTTCGTGACGAAGCGGGATGCCGCCACGCCTTTCTTCATGTACCTGGGCTTCAGCAATCCGCACGATCCGCGTGTGGCCGCCCAGGCCTGGCGGGATCTCTATCCGCAGGAGAAAATGCCTCTCCCTCGCAACTGGCTGCCTGTGCATCCTTTTGACAACGGCGAGATGATTGTGCGGGATGAACTCATCTCCCCCTGGCCTCGCACGCAGGAGGAGATCCGCCGCACCTGGCAGGACTACTATGCCACCATCACCGGCCTGGATGACCAGATCGGCCGTCTGTTGAAGCTGCTGGAAAGCAAAGGCCTGCTGGAAAACACCCTGGTCATCTTTTCGGCAGACCAGGGCATCGCCATCGGCAGCCACGGCCTGCTGGGCAAACAAAATCTGTACGAGCACAGCACCAAGGCCCCGCTGGTGCTGGCAGGCCCGGGCGTGCCCATCGGCAAAAGCTCCGCCCTGGTGCATCTGCTGGACATCTACCCGACGGTTTGTGATATGGTCGGCACGGAGGTGCCCGCAAATATTGACGGCCGCTCCTTCCGCCCCGTCATGGCCGGGCAGAGCAAGACCGCCCGCAGCGAGGTCTTTCTGGCCTACATGGACAAGCAGAGGGCACTGCGCGACAGCCGCTACAAACTCATCCGTTATCCCCATGTCAATGTCACCCAGCTCTTCGACCTGCAAAACGACCCGGATGAGATGAACGACCTCGCCCGTGAACCAGACCAAAAGGACCGCGTGCAGTCCATGCTGAAAAAGCTGGAAGAGATGCAGGCCAAGTTTGGCGATGACGCACCGCTGACTGTCACGCATCCGCAGAATCCGAAATGGAGCATTCCTTCCGAAGAGCAGATGAAAGACATCAGCAAACGCTGGAAGATGCCGACCTGGCAGGAATACAGGGCAGGGGGCGCGCCGCCCATGGGGGCAAAAATCCGCTGATCCAGTCTCTCAAAAAGCTGACAGAAAACTCCGTTGGAGGAGTTTCCCAAGACATCAGCATCCCCCCACACAGTCCTGCCATGTTACGTTCACGCTTCTTCTGCCTGCTAGCCCTCCTTGCGGTTGTTCCCGGCCTTGCCCGATCCGCTCCGCCTCCTGCCAAGCCTAACATTGTCTTCATTCTGTCGGATGATCAGGCCTACACGGACTACGGCTTCATGGGACACCCGCACATCCAGACGCCGAATCTGGACAAGCTGGCAGCACGCAGTGCGGTCTTCACGCGCGGTTACGTGCCCACGGCCCTGTGTCGGCCTTCGCTCGCCACCCTGGCGACGGGACTCTACGCTCACCAGCACAAGATCTCCGGGAACGATCCGTCACCGGCTCTCGCCAAACCCGACTCCCCCCGATACAACGAACTCCGGGAGCGCCTCATCCAGCACATGGATGCGGTGCCGAACCTCCCCCGCCTGCTCGTGCAGCAGGGCTACCTGGCCCACCAGTCTGGCAAGTGGTGGGAGGGCTCTTACAAGCGCGGCGGTTTCACCCACGGCATGACCCGTGGCTTCCCCGAAAAAGGCGGACGCCACGGTGACGACGGGCTGAACATCGGCCGGGACGGGCTGCAGCCGGTCTTTGATTTTGTGGACATGGCCCAGCAGGAAAAGAAACCTTTCTACCTGTGGTACTCGCCCTTCATGCCCCACACACCGCACAATCCCCCGGAGCGTTTTCTGGCCAAGTATCGCGACAAGGTGACCTCGCTGGAAGTCGCCAAATACTACGCCATGTGCGAGTGGTTTGACGAGACTTGCGGTCAGCTCCTCGGTTACCTGGACCAAAAAGGACTCACGGAAAACACCCTGGTGTACTACATCTGCGACAATGGCTGGATCCAGGATCCCAACAGCAAAAACTACGCTCCGCGCTCCAAACAGTCTCCTTACGAAGGCGGTATCCGCCAGCCCATCCTCATCAGCTGGCCCGGCAAGATCAAACCCGGCAAGCATGAAGATCTGGTCAGCAGCATTGACCTCGTGCCAACTCTCCTGAAAGCCGCCGGTGCCGCCGTGCCGGAGAACCTGCCGGGGCTGGACCTGATGCCCCTGATGACCGAAGGCAGGAAACTGGAGCGCGACACGCTCTACGGCGAAGGTTTCGACCACGATGTCGCCGATGTGGACGTGCCGGAAGAAAGCCTGCTGTACCGCTGGGCCATCGAAGGCCGCTGGAAACTGCTGCTGACTTATGACGGCACGCTCAGCCCGCGCTACGTCAGCAGCCATCCGCGCACGGAAAAACGTCCGCAGCTTTTTGACCTGCTGGCCGACCCGGCCGAGGAACACAACCTGGCGGCGCAAAATCCGGAGGTGGTGAAACGCCTCGCTGGCAAAATCGCCACATGGTGGCCTGTCACGAAGCGGCAGGTCATCACAGAATGGAACGACACGCCGCAGGAGTGGAAACCCCGGCCCTGAGCCGCATGTCGGGCGGTGGAGGGCAAATCAGTCTTCCGCCGCCTTTTTCTTGGCCACGGTACGTTCGTGCCGCTGGATGTCCTTGGCGATAAGGTTCTCAATGTAGGAGGAAAAGGAGCGCCGGTCGAGTTTGGCGATCTTCTTGCCCTCTTTCATGATCTTCTTGTCTACCGTGATGCAAGCCTGGTCTTTAGTTGTGAGTGCCATTGTGAAATAATGTGTGGCAATGTGTTACGGTGCAAGTGTGGTTTTTGGCCGCAAACACACCATTCTCCACCCAAAAGACAAATCACGCCCGGCTGATCCGTTGCTGTAACAGGACTTCCGCAAACAGCAGCACCAGCAGGCCCAGGAGGAAGGGTTGCCACAGTTCGCTGCCGTGACGGCGGGTGCGGTCCAGCTTTTGCCAGGCATCCAGAGAATCCACAAACGCCGCATCGTAGCGGGCAGCCAGCTGCTTCACCTTGTCCGCCGGCAGGGGGGAAAGGTTGGACTCTGCCGGATCCAGGTTGAAGGCCAGCAGACGGTTTTCAGTGCCCTGCGTCAGCCGGAAGACACCAGCCATGGCGACCGGAGGCGCAGTCAGGACAGCGTGGCCTTCCTCACCTTTGGTGTTCAGCACCTGCGTCTGGCCTGAGGGATCACGCAATGTGTATTCCAGGCCGTCCTTTTCTTTTGGAAGCACCAGATTCAGCGGGCTGCCCACGCTGTTCCACGCCGTGACCGTGTTCTGGGTGGCGAGATAGGTGACCAGCCGTTGCATCATGGGCACGAAGAAGGGCTGCAGAGGCAGGTTCGACCACTCGGCATCAGCCGTGGTGGCGGCGAAGATCACGCGGCCCCGTTCCTGGGCTTTCTCGGTCAGCAACGGGACGTTCCGGTCCAGCATCAGGAGCGGTTTGCCGCCGCCCTCACCGTTGGGCCCCAGTTCCAGCCAGGTCTGAAATCCGGCATCCTGCAGACGCCCGCCACGCGAGTCGTTGAAATAGACCATGGCCGGGTGCGTCAGCCTTTGCTGAAGAATGCGGGCCGGTGAGGCCGCAGGGGCATGCTGCAGCCCTTTGACCGGCGAAGGCAGCAGGCCGGATCCATTTTTGTAGAACTCCCGGTTATACCAGTCCAGGTCGCAGTGAGGACCCGAAAAGACGATGAGTCCGCCTCCGGCTTTGACAAATTTGTCCAGTTCCGGCAGCCGGTTGCCCTGGAGCCGGTCCACATCCGCGAGGATGACAATCTCCTGGCCTTTGAAATCAGCGTCGCGGAGGCGGCGGGCTTCCACTTTGCTGATGCGGATCAGATCCTTCAGATCTGCGCTGGCAGACTGGTAGGGGGTCAGTGCCAGCTCTAGAAAATCTGCAGCTCCGCCCAGGGCACCTGTTCCCGGATCGCCGTCCACGAGAAGGACGTTGAGCTGGTT
>DASWXG010000138.1:0-4340 GCA_036405615.1 Prosthecobacter sp.
TCGCTGGCAGACCGTTGGTCATCGCCTTTTTTTTCACCCGCTGTCCGCTACCGGATATGTGTCCGCTTCTGTCGGCAAAATTGATGCAGCTCCAGGATCTTCTGAAAAGCAACCGCGCAGACAATGGCCCGGGGACGCCCCGCATCTTGAGCATCAGTGTGGATCCGGCCCATGATACGCCCGCAGTCTTGAAGAGCTATGCCGAAGGTTACAAGGCGGACCCGGCTGTCTGGACTTTTTTGACCGGCAGCCAGGCAGACCTGAGGACGCTTGCCTTGCGGTGCAGAGCAGATTTTTGGGATGAAGACGGCCTGATCAAACACACGCTCAGCGTGGTCGTCGTGGATGCCGGGGGGAAAGCGCGGCGTGTGATGGAGGGGAGTGGCTGGAGTGCCGCCAACCTGGCCGAGGCGCTTTTAGATGGCGCGATCAAAGGCTCCCGCTGAGAACATCTCCGGTGCGATGGCAGATGCCTCAAGGTCTAACAAGAGGTGCGTTTAATCTTCTTGCCTGCATTCCGGTTTCCGCCAGGCAACCCCGTTCATTGCGATTGAGACGGATGTTCTGGCTGGTGAAACAGAGGGCGATGTGACTTCCGATAACGGAAGGCATTGTGCTAGTGGTACTAGGTTAATATTTTTGCTATTGAAAGTACTGATTTGGAAAAGGTAAATAAAATAACTATAGCGCGTGGTCAAAAATGAAACCTGAGGCGCGTGTGTGGGTATAGAATGTGTCTTGGAGGCAGTTTATTGCACGCTTGAGTAGTGCTTTTTGCTTGGATTCTAGAAAAATGCAAGGAATTGGTGATGATGTATAGTTTTTGTAAAATCCATACAATGCATTTCGCCGTATTCGAAGGAAGTTTTTGACATCCTGTTGTACTACACGAATTAGGTAAAACTTTAGTGCCAAATATAATATGAAAACCAATGGTAACACCCACCTGACTGGGCGCCGAAATTTCGGCTTCTCGCGTCTGCGCAGCTTCCTCTGGCTGCTCATCATCACGCTGGCCGCAGCAGGCGGTTTGCAGGCGTCGCACTATCGTGGAGGGACAGCCTCCTACACAATCAACTCCAGCGGCCTTGTAACTGTCAAAACCTACACGGGATGGGGGAGTTTTCAGAGCGAGCCAGTATTCACTGTTACGACGGCCACTGGTGGAGGAGGGACAAACCTCGGAAACATGACCCGAGCCTCAGGCAACCTAAGTTATGCGTCGGGTACGGAGTTTGGTGGAGCGTCGTATACGGTGCGAGAGGACATTTACACGTTCAATCTCAATGGGCGCGCTGCTGGTTCTTACTACGCCAGATGGAGCAGCAGTGCCTGGGTCGGAGGCATCAACAATGTGCCTGAAAGCACCTGGGTACTTGAACTCAAAATTGCCTACACGCCTGGCCAGGCCAGCGCTGGCCCAACCATGGCCCCTTTCACTATCGACCTGATCGGTCGCGGCTACCCATACACTCAAAACCTGAACAGCATAGACCCGGACGGCACCCCGGTGACCTATCAAAACCTGGTCGGATACACGGCCCCAGACTATGCACCTACGACCCTGATTCCAGGAATCAGCGTGAGTGCTTCCGGCACTGTGGGTATCCCAGGTGCCAACACCGCGACGATGGCTTTGGGCCGTTGGAGTTACAAAATCCGTGTGACCGATGGATCGGGCGGGACTGCCATCCGTGACGTTCTGGTGGTTGCCGCAGATCCAACTGTTGCAAACGTTAATCAGCCGCCGGTTCTGGCGGCCATTGGTCCTAAGGCGGTGGGAGTCGGTTCGAACCTGACGTTCAATGTCAGCGGAACCGATCCCGATGCTGCCCAGAATATCACCGTTCGTTCTTCGTTGCTTCCTTCGGGTGCTTCATTCCCGCCGGTTACAGGTTCCGCTTCAGGAACCTCTTCCACCTTTTCGTGGACTCCGACGGCTGGGCAGGAAGGCAGTTATATCATTAACTTCGAGGTCTATGACAGTGCCAATGTGACCCTGATTGACTCTGAAGAAGTGACCATCACGGTGACGGGTAGCAACAATCCGCCCGTTCTGGCTGCGGTAGGCAGCAAGACGGTGGCCAACGGCGGCACGCTGAGTTTCAACCTTTCCGCGACGGACCCAGATGGTAACAGCATCACTTACCAGATGTTCAACGGCCCTCCTGGAGCCACGCTCACCTCCGGGGGGGCCTTCTCCTGGACACCGACTGTAGGGCAAAACAACACCACCTTTACCGGTGTGACCCTTCGTGCGACGGACAATGGCGTGCCCAATCTGTTTGATGATGAGGCGATCACCATCACTGTCGGTGCAGGTAACAACCAGCCTGTCACAAGTGCTCCGCTGACACACACGGTCAGCCCCGGTCAGCTGGTGACTTTCACTGTGAATGGCACGGACGTGGACTCCAGCCAGACTCTGATGCTCTCCGCGAATGCGGGCATTCCTTCCGGTGCTTCGTTCTCCACGGTCAACGGTTCGGCAGGAACCGGTGTCAGCAGCGTGTTCTCCTGGACCCCGACGCTGGCTCAAGCTGGCGTTACGACAGTGAAGTTTCTCACGCAGGACAACGGTACACCCATTCTGAATCACGAGATCACCGTTACGATCACCGTCAACGCCGCGTCGTCCGAGATCGGTGTCAGCGGCAACGGTGTGGACATTGCCAGCGGGGATACCACTCCGTCACCGGCAGACCACACACGCTTTGGCAACACTCCGTTTTCAAGCGGCACGATTTCCCGGACCTTCACCATCGCCAACACCGGTGACGGCGCTCTCAGCCTGACCGGGACGCCCGCTGTGACTATCGGCGGTACCAACGCCGCGGATTTCACCGTCACAACCCAACCTGCCGCCAGCGTGGCCCCAAGCACCAGCACCACCTTTGTGGTCACCTTTGATCCTGGCAGCTCAGGGTTGAAAACCGCGACAGTGAGCATCGCGAACAACGATAGCGACGAAAACCCTTACACCTTTGCCATTTCCGGTGGAGGATCGGGCTCGGAACTTGAGGTCTTTGGCGGCACCCGCCCCGGTGATACGATCTTGGTGAGCGATGGTGCGACTGCCACGTCTTCCGAAGGTGATGATCACATTGATACGATCAGTGTGACCTATGCGACTCCGACAACTCTGAATGTCTCGGTTCGCTGGTACCCTTCCAGCTCGGGTTCCTACACCACGCAATCCGGAGTTCATTTGAAGGTGTTCCACTTTGACGGAACCGTGTGGAGTACGCTGCAGAGCCACAATCTTACGCCCAGCCAGTTTACGGTGAACAGCCACGCTGATCTGAACTTTACCTTCACGCTGCCGGCGGGTGCCGCCATTGGTACCCATCATCTGCGCGCAGCGATCATCGACAGGGCCGATGCGAGCGATATGATGGCGGGCAACTATGCCTGTGGAGCTTGCGGAACCAGCGGCAGCTCGGGCCGGCATTTTGACAATGCCGACGTCTACTTCAACGTGGTCGGTGGTGGTCCGGCCGAACCTGAGATCGGCATTACGGGCAATGGCAATGCGATTGCCGATGGCAGCACAACGACTTCGGCCTCCAATTCCACGGATTTTGGCAGCACCGGGGTGGTGGGCAACAGCGCTGTCCGCACCTTCACCATCGCCAATACCGGAACGGGAGCTCTTACGCTGACCGGGACTGCGCCGAACTATGTGACCCTCAGCGGTGCAACGACGGAATTTGCGGTCACGACCCAGCCTGCCGCCACCCTGGCAGCCCAGACAGGAACGACCACCTTCACCATCACTTTTGATCCTACCTCGGTGGGGCAAAAGAACGCGACCGTTACGGTTTTTAGCGATGATGCGGATGAGTCTCCCTATACGTTCAACATCACGGGCAACGGAGCAGCACCTGCGCCGATTCCGTCGAACCTGGGCGACGTGGTGACGGCTGGCGATGCTCCAGGCGCAGACGGTTCTTCCAACATCGGTGAATTCGGTGTGCTGCGCCGCGGCGGTTTCCTCGCAGAAAACGGTTATCTCGTGTTCCCTGGGTTCCTGCAAGGCGTGCCTGCTGGCACCGACTCCGGCATCTGGAAAACGGCTGGGGCGAACCTCTTCCTGATGGCCCGCACCGGCACAACGGTTCCGGATGTGCCGGGTGCCACCTTTGCCACGCTTCCTGAGGTTCCGTGGATTGATGAATTGGGCCAGGTGAGCTTCATGGCGAGCATGACCGTGGGAGCAGGTGGTGTGACCACTGCCAATGATTCGGGCCTGTGGAGCGAAGTGGGTGGCGGAGGTTTGCGCCTTCTTCTGCGTGAAGATGATAACGTGCCAGGACTTGCGGGTGTGAAGATCGGGGCGT
>DASWXG010000139.1:0-1625 GCA_036405615.1 Prosthecobacter sp.
TGCTCGTTCAGAAACTGGTGCTGAAAGAAGCCTCCGCACAAAAATGGGAGGAGCAACCCGCCGTGGTCGCCCGGCTTGCCCGAACACGTGACAGCACATTGACGGAGACATTCCTGGAATCTGTCTCCGAACCTCCAGCAGACTACCCCTCCGAAACTGAACTCACCGAGGCCTATGAGGTCGGTCGTGAGTCTTTCAAACAGCCGCGCTCCTTCCGGCTGGCCCAGATTTTCATCGCCGAAGCGCCGGAAGCCGAAACCCGGCTCAAAGAGATCCGTTCGCTGCTCAAGGCACCTCAGGCCGACTTTGGCAAGATCGCCCGCAGTCACAGCCAGGAAGCCGTCAGCGCAGCTCGCGACGGTGAAATCGGCTGGGTGGCGGAGGCGCAGATTGAACCTGAACTGCGAAACCAGGTCACAGATCTGAAGTTGTTCGCCATCAGCGAGCCGGTCCGGCTCAAAGACGGGTGGCATATTTTAAAACTGCTGGACGCCCGGGAGGCCTATACGCCGACCCTGGTGCAGCTTCGTCCCCAGCTCATCAAACAACTCCGGCAGGAAAAGCAGCGCAGCAATGCGCAGGCCTATCTCGCCCGGCTTTTGAAAGAGCACCCTTTGGTGCTCGAAAATTCCGCCCTTTCCCGGCTGCTGCCTGCGGCCGCGCCCTGATCCCCTTTCTTCTCTGCGCACCATGACTGTCCTCGAATCTCTGCGCCTTTTCAGAAAACAGCATTCCACGCTGACGGCCGCGTTCACCGTCTTTGTGACGTTGACGGGAACCCTGCCGCCCGCCGTTGCAGCGGACATCCTGCGCGGAGGAAGCGCCAGCCCGGGGGCCAATCCCACCGGTTCCCCAGGAGGTGGCAGCACTGGCGGCACTCCGGTCAACGTGGATGCCAACCGCGCCGCAGCTCAGGACATCCTGCGCCGCACACACCTTTCCCTGGAGGCCGTGCGCCAGCTGCAGGAAGCGGCCAGGCAGGCTGCCCTGAACGGTGCCAACAACCTCGGCCAGGACCCCAACCACCCCGGCCAGATGCTGCCGGATGTGCCGAACGGACTCGGTAGCGGCGGCCTGGAGGTGGATCCCGGCGTCGTCAGCAATCCCGGCCTCTGGACAGGGGCTCACCTGCCCACCCAGAACCAGTCTGACGGCCGCACCAAGGTCACCGTGGTTCAAACGGCCCAACAAGCTTTGCTCAATTGGAAAACCTTCAACATCGGCAAGGAGACCACTCTAAAGTTCGACCAGAGCGCGGGCGGCAGCAACAAGACCCAGTGGGTGGCCTTCAACAAGGTCAATGACCCCTCCGGACGCCCTTCCCAAATTCTGGGCAAGATCGAGGCTGATGGCCAGGTCTATGTCATCAACCAGAACGGCATCATCTTCGGCGGCAGCAGCCAGGTGAACGCGCATGCGCTGGTGGCCTCGGCCCTTCCCATCAATGACAACCTGATCCAGCGCGGGTTGCTCAACAATCCCGACGCCCAGTTCCTCTTCTCCGCCCTTGCCATGCCTGCCGGCACCAAGGGTCCCACCCCGGGTTTCACCCCGCCAGCGGCACCCGCCAGCGGCAAATATGGGGATGTGACCGTGCAGGCGGGAGCCCGCATTGAGACCCCGAC
>DASWXG010000140.1:0-2029 GCA_036405615.1 Prosthecobacter sp.
TCTACGACATCCAGCCGCAGATGTGGACCTATGAGCGCGTCTTTACAGAAGGGAGAGCGGACACTCCTGTCCGCCCAGAAAGTAATGGCGGCGCAGCCGCGAATTCAAATGAAGCGGGCAAGAGTGCCCGCGCTCCTCTCACCTACCGCGCCTTCGCCTGCATTCCGGGCCACTGGTACAAAAACTTCAGCCATGTGGGGCTGCGCACCAGTATCCTGCGTGGCATTGCCTGGGCCGGCAAACGCCCCAATGTGGATGAGCTTTGCAAACCGCAGGACCTCGGTGATGCGCTGCGTTATGCCGAAGGCGGCGTGCCACGCCCGCAGGACATGCCAAAGCTGCTGGAGATTCATCCTGAGTTCGACCTCTCCCTGGTGGCTGCCGAGCCGCTGGTGAACAAGCCCATGAACATTGACTGGGATGAAAAGGGCCGCCTGTGGGTGGTGGAGACACCGGAGTATCCTAACGGTCTGCGCCAGGCGAATGTGGAAGCCTGGAAGGACAGCGGCTCCGTGGAACCCGGCAAATATGACCGCAAGCCTCTGGACCGCGTCAGCATGCTGGAAGATACCAATGGCGACGGCATCATGGACAAGAAGACGGTCTTTGCCGACGAGATCGAGCTGGCCACCAGCAGCGTGTTTTATAAAAACGGCGTTATCGTCTGTGCCGCCCCGGACATCTGGTACTTTGAAGATACGAATGGCGACAACAAGGCGGACAAGCGCTCCAAGATCTACACCAATCTCGGCAACCGTGACACGCATGCCGTCATCAACAACATGCGCTGGGGCCTGGATGGCTGGATTTACGCCACTCATGGTTATTCCAGCACGGACGACGCCAAGTCTGGCGACGGCAGCAAGAGCTTCGGCCCCATCGGCGCCGGTGTGGTCCGCTTCAAGCCGGATGGCAGCGCCATCGAGCAGTATGCCTCCCGTGGTGGCAACACCTGGGGGCTGGACATCACCTCAGACGGCCAGGTCTTTTACACCCAGCCCACCAGCGGCAACCATTTTATCCATGTGGTGCTGCCCGAGTATGTGCTGGCCAAGGGCAAGCTGCCGGGCGTGATGGGGACCAACGGCATGCTGCCAAAGGAGCCCACTTACCCGGCCATGCACTGGGAGCAGCAGGCCTATGTCCAGATTGACCAGGTGGGCAGCTACACCGCCGCCGCCGGTTGTGCCATCTATGAAGGAGGTGCCTGGCCGCAGAAGTACCACTATGGGTACTTCACCACAGAGCCCACCCTGAACATTGTGAGCCACTTCATGGTGGAGCCGGATGGCGTCACCTATAAAGCCCATCGCGAACCGGGGCGAGAGCAGACCGAGTTCATCCGCAGCACGAACCTGTGGTTCCGCCCCATCGAAGTCCGAGTCGGTCCGGATGGTGCGCTCTATGTCGTGGATTTCTGCAACCAGGCCGTCATTCACAACGATACCCGCGGCCCGACCCACGGCCCTGCCAATGCTGCTGTGCGTCCCGACCGCGACCACTATTACGGCCGCATCTGGAAGGTGCAGCACAAGCAGGCGAAGAAGATTTCACCAGACTATTCGCAGCGCTGGAAGCAAGAGCCAAAGTTTCAGGGCAGCGCTGCCTTAAAGGCATATGATTTGGCAACCGAAGAGGCTGCTTCAGCTGAGGGGCGCAAAAAGATTCTCGAAGGCTATGCATCCGCCAAGGACGACTGGACACGATCCGCTCTGATTGCTGCCGCTGCGCCTTTTGCACCGGACATTTTGGCTGACATTCTGAAGCTCGACTCTGTGGACAATCTGGAGTCTCTGGCCCAGGCCATTCTGCCAGCCGCCTCTAGCACCGCCAATACCGCCAAGCTGATCATCTCATGCTCGCAGGCGGGCTCCAAATCGGGCGCGATCACCCGTGTGATTCTCCGAGGCATTGCGGATTCACAGATGGAAGCCCCGGCCCTTACTTCGGAACTAAGTGCCGCGCTGAAGAAGCTCCTGACCCAGCCTGCTCTGGCTTCCTCCACGCTGCCACTGGTGGCGAAGCTGGA
>DASWXG010000141.1:0-1714 GCA_036405615.1 Prosthecobacter sp.
AACCATGGCGTTGTTAGGCGCGGCCGGATGGATGTCGCACTGGTAGCCGCCAACGGACCAGGGCCCCACATCCTGCAACTCACGGCTGCGATACTGGATGCCGGTGTTGTTGCCGGTGACCTTGGCTTTGATCCGGAGTTCGAAGTTCTTCACGTTGCCACCGCGCCAGATGAGGAACTGGTTGTAGGCAAGCTGTTCAGGCCCGGTGGTCTTGCCGGTGATGCAACCGTCCTGCACGCTCCAGAGTGCGGGGTTGCCATCCCAGCCGGTGAGATCCTTGCCATTGAACAAGGGGCGGAATCCGTCGTCGGCGCGTGCGGAGAGCAGTCCGAGAAGAAGGAGTGAAAAGGTTAAGAGGGTGGTTGGTTTCATGGTGGGCGGCTGCGCGAGGGGCGCAGGGTGGCGAGAAGACCAAAACGCGGTCTTTCACCAAAATCCACGGCAAAAGATGTGTCGGATTTCGCAAACACACTTTTGAGTAACCCTGGCCGCCTCCCGGACGGCTGCGCGCCGCCGCTCACAAACCGTCCGCCACGTCGCGATAGTGCCGCACTGTGTAACCTTTGTCTTTCAGCAGCCGGATCAACCCCTTGTCTCCAGCGAAATGTCCCGTGCCCACCAGCAGCATCGCCTTTTCACCCTTTTGCAAAATTTCCTCCAGCCGGGGCATCCAGGAGCGGTTGCGACCAAACAGAAAGAGTTCCATCAGGTCTGGAAACCTGGCCTGTTCGCGAAAAAGCATCTCGCCCAGGTCATCCAGCTTCCCGGTTTTCCAGGCCTCGATCATTTCGTCGTATTCCTGCGGAAGCACCGCCACCTCGGCCAGGGTCTGCTCCAGCATTTCCCGCTGCTGGTCCGCTGACAGCCCGGCAAAAAGCTGCAACTGGAACTCGGCCGTCTCCAGCCCGCCTGCCGGCTTGCCATCACGCTTGGCCCGCGCCTCAAAATGGTTGTCCACACCGAACTGAGGCTTGGCTCCGAGGGCGGCGTATTCCGTGGAGGTGATGATCAATGCCACGTACCACGGGCGCTGGCGGAAAAAGGTGGAGGACGTTACGCCCCGGCTCTGGGCCCATTTTTGCACGGCCTCCCAGGTGGCAGGAGGGAGATGAGATGGCAAGGCTTGCTCCTGGAGCGGGTACGTCCCCAGTTCACGCATGCGGGTCACCAGCTGGGGGCCTTCGCCTGCTCCCGGTGGAAGTTCAAACAGGAGGCGGTCCGAATTGGCGTAGGCAGCCTCGTAGCCAGGGGCCAGCGGATAGTCCGCCTCCCTCAGAATGTGAATGGTCCCGCACAGGAAAAGACGCCCGCCCGTCTTGGGCGAATCCACCACCCAGACACTGCCGTCTTTCCCCGCCCCAGTATCTGGCGCACTGGCAGGAGCCCGGGTTTCCGCATCACGGACGCAGCCGGTGAGAGCCAGAGCGAGGATGCAGGCGAGGAGAAAGAACCGGGACGGAGAAAGCACAAGGCGACTCAAACACGGACCGGCCGGGAAAGGCAACCCGGATGTCTTCTTTCCGCTCCTGCTTGTGGGAATGAGAAATCCTTTTCATGCACTTTCAGTTGCTCCCCCTGCCCGGGGCTTTTACCAAGTCGGCATCATTTCTCACATGACTCACGAAACGCCCCTCATTCTCCCCTCCCTGCTCGCCGCCGATTGGTCCAAAGTCGCTGCCGAAGTGAAGCGGTCTGAGGACGCAGGCGCGGAATG
>DASWXG010000142.1:0-6754 GCA_036405615.1 Prosthecobacter sp.
CATCCTGCCTTCCCTGGGAGACAAGGTCACCCTTCGCACCGAATCCGGCGTGGCGAAACTGAGCGTGGTGGGCATCGGCATGCGCAGCCACAGCGGTGTTGCCGCCAAGATGTTCAAAGCCCTGGCCGACGTCAGCGTGAACATTCTCATGATCTCCACCTCCGAGATCAAGACCGCCGTCATCGTGAAAGAGGCTGACATCGAGAACGCTTCCCGCGCCGTCCACACCGCTTTCGGTTTGGATGCTGCCTGATAGCGCTTTCAGTCTTCACAGGCTCGAAGATTCAAAAAAAACCCGGTCCATGACGGACCGGGTTTTTCTTTGGATCTTGATCAGATACGGCGGAGTAGAATGCCTCCCAGCAGCAGACCCATGGCAGTCCAGGCAAACCAGGAGGACACCGGGCGCAATTGGAACGCAGCGGGCAGCCCGGCCGTGATGGTGGCTGGCTGGTAGCTGGCGAGGTGCGCCAATGAAGCCGAGACCTGGCTGTTCAGACGGTATTCATTGGGATAAGCGGCGTGATAGTGGCGGACCTCCAGCTTGTCGTGGTCGCGGTCATGGAGACGCAGGGCCACATGCTGGCGGGTTTCCAAAGGCAAGGTGGCCTCATAGCGGCCCAGGCCTGTTTCGTGCACCTGCACGGTGAGAGGGCTGCCGTTTTCATCCATGGCCTGGGCTTCGACCCGCAGTCCGGACAGCGGACGGTCATTGTCGTCTCGGCGTTCCATGCGCACCGTCCAGCGGCCGTCGGCGATGCTGCTGCGGGCATCCAGGCCGTTGCGGTCCATTTTCCGAACGACCCCGCGCAGCACCTGCGCCCAGAATTTGCCGCAGCCATCCCAGGCCAGCCACTCACCGCCCCAGACTTCCGTGAGGTCGCCTGTGTAAGCGAGCCCCAGCCCCAGCCCAAAGCGGCCGACGGCGAGCAGCGGATCACCGCTCTCCGCAGCCAGCAGCACCTGCACAGCAGGTTTGGCCTCGGTCATGACATAACCGAGAGTTACGGGAAGAGCATCTGCCTCATACCCAGAGAGCATGGGATGTTCGGTGATCTGGATGTGCGGGAACAGACCCTCCTGCGTGGCAGACTTGGAGGCCTGGGTCGTTTCCTTGGTGAAGATCTGCGGCAGGGATTCGGCATCATTGCTTTCGTAGTACCGTCCGCGCCCCACTTCGGCGATCTGCTGCAGCAAATCCGCCGCTGCTCCCTGGCCCAGAGCCACCGTGGAAACGGTGATGCCGGAATCTGCCATTTGCTGGGTCAGGCCTATGTGGTCGGCCTCCTGGGTCTGGCCGTCGGTAAGGCAGATCATGTGCTTCACCTTGGCTGAACAGCGTTCCAGCATCTCACGACCCGTCTCCATGGCCGGATACATGTAGGTGCCTCCGCTGGCTTCCAGCGAATCAATGGCCGCTTGGATGGTGCTTTGCTGGGAAGCCGGGGTCATGTCGCAGATGATCTGGGCGGCGCCGTCAAAACCGACGACCGCAATCTGGTCTCGGGCGGAGAGCAACTCGGCGGCACTCTTGGCAGCCTGCCGGGCGAGGGCGATGGGTTGGCCCTCCATGGACCCGCTCTTGTCCATCACTAAAACCATGGCCAGGGAAGGCTTTTCCTTCTCTTTTTCGTAGCGGGAAACGAGCGGCAACACCTCTTCCACCGGTGTTTTATAATAGCCTCCCAGACCAAAACTGTTGTCGCTGCCCAGCATGACAAGACCGCCTCCGAAGTCTGCCACGTAGCTGCGCAGCAGGTTCATCTGGCGGGGATTCATGTCCGTGGCCGGGAGATTGGCGAGGATGACGCAATCAAAGGCCAGCAGTTCTTCCATCTGTTCGGGCAGGCCGCGTTTGCCGCGCAGATCCACTTCAAAGTCCTGCTCCTTCAGCGCCCGGACAAAGCTCCGCATGTCCCGTTCCTTCTCGTGAAGAATGAGGATGCGCGGCTGGCCCTGAACATTGATGGTGGCCGAAGCCTGGTTGTTGATGGGGAAGTAATCTTTCTCGGGAATGATTTCCGCCGTCCAGACGCCGGGGCCCGGAGTGGTCATCTCCTGGTCGAAAGGCAGTTTGGTTTCTTCGCCTGCTTTGAGCGTCGCGTTCTTTTCCTGAACCATGACGCCTTTGTTCAGCAGTCTCACCCGTGCCTGCATGTCCCGGTTGGCGCGGAGACGGGCGTTCAGGCGCAGCATTTCCCCCTGGAAGGCGAAGCTGGCGGTGCTCTCCAGGGCCACCATGGCAGCTTCGGGCTGGTCCAGAGAGGCCAGCTTCACAAAACGCACGTCCACCTCCTCTTGCCGGAGTTGCTCCATGGCTCCGGCCAGTCCGGTGCTGGTTTCCACACCGTCGCTGAACAGCACCAGCCGTTTGGCCTTGCCGGCAGGGAAGGCCAGGCGCGAGCCGAGCAGGGCTTCGCCCAGCCGGGATTCGGAACGGTAGGCATCATCGGCCAGTCCCTTGGTCCACCCCTCGAGCTGCTGCTTCATCTGTTCCGGTGTCTGCTCACGCAGGCTCCGGGCTGCCGAGAAAAGGCTGTAGGAATCGCCGGACCGGAGCTGACGGATGCCCTCCTCGATAGAGGGCAGGGCGGCGAGGGCGGACTTGAGCTCCACGGACTGGGAGACATCCATCACGAACACGACGTGGGCCTCCTCGCTCTTGTCACGGATGAAAGGCTGACAGAGGGCGAGTGCGAGAAGTACGATCCCCAGGATGCGCAGTGCAAGAGAAGCCAGTTTCAGGCCGCGGGGGCGGTCCACCAGCGAGCCCGCATAGGCCGCAATCACTCCTCCCAGGAGCAGCAGCCAGAACAGGGGCGTGAAGGTGGTGAAGGTCATGAGGCCGGGAAAGGGGGAGGGCTGGGTTTAACCAACTTTTCTGCGGTGGTAGAGGGCTGATTCTGTGGCGAGGGCGACAAGACCCAGCACGAGCAGCCAGTAGCTGGGAGCTTGCCCCCGGGCGAGCGGCCGGGTGGTGTCCTGAAGCCCGGCAGCGGCTGCGCCGGACTCGACGGGAGAAACCAGAGAGACTGCGAGCGTCGAAGAAGAGTCTTTGTTGCTGGCCTGGTAAAATCCCGTCTCTTCCAGATGAAGCGAGGCTGGCAAAGCGAGGGTGGTGGTGGTTCCTGCAGGGGAGGTGATCTTTGTTTCCCCATCCTCCGCAAGCCCGGGAAGGACTGTCGAAGTTCCCGTGGCCAGAGTGGCCAGGAATGGCGTATCCCTCCCGCCAAGGTGGGCGGCGGCATTGTGGATCATTACAGGGAACCAGGCGGACAGGTAAAACTGGGCCGCAAGGGGATCCAGATTGACCACACAAAGGGAAGCTTCCCCCAGGCGGATCAGATAGATGAGAGGGGTTCCGCTTTCGTCTGCGACCAGCACCACCGCTCCTGCGGGGGCCTTGAGCTGGCGGGCGCCGGTGAAGAGCATGTTTTCGGCATCCAGGTAGCGGAGCAGCGCATGATCCTTGATTTTCACCTTCGGAACGGGCGTGGCGATTTCCCCGCCGACCTCGCCCCACAGCGGACTTTCCCCCTGTGGATGGAACACCACAGCGGAGCCGGAAGCCGGTGAACGTGAAAGTGTGAGCGACAGCCGCGCCTTGGTCGCATCGGTTTCCAGTTGCAGGTTTTGCTCACTCCGTTCGAAAGCGCGGACCACATTTTCGAGGAAAAAGGCATTGTCTGCCAGCACTGCGACAGGAAGAGGAATGCGGGGCGGAACCTGCAACCAGACACGGTTGTCTAGATCCAGACCGTCGGGTCTGTCCAGGGTCAGGCTCCATTTGCCGGGCTGGGCATCTTCAAGGATGAGCGTGGATGAAGGGTTGAGCCCCGGTTGCACATGCTGGGGGATCACTTTCACCAGCTGGCCGGAGTCCTCATGCTTCAGCATCAAGTCGGCTGAGACGGGCTCCTTGTACGTGGATTGCATCACGGTGAACAAACCCAGCCGGAAGCCTTCACCTGGAAGAGGACGGAGATCGGCCCGCACGATGCCCAGGTTTCCCGTGTCGCCGGTTCCCACCTTGAGAATTTCCGTAGCGGCAAGTTTGGCGGGATCATCCACACAACCGTCCGTGATGAAAAGTACACGTGTGTTTTTCAGCCCGTCCTGCCCGCTTTGTACATCCGGCAATGCCATGCTGCGGGAGGGGAGCGACGTAGGCTGGATGCCATCCACCGCCTCCAGAAGACTGCGTCGGTGGCGGGTGGGCTGGGCCAGCATGGTGAGCCGGTCCGACAATGTGGCGACCGCAGCACGCTGGCTGCCGTTCAAGGCCGTGATGAGCCCCCGGGCTTTGTCCTTGGCGGTTTGCAGCCGTGTGCTTGTTCCGTCCTTGGCGGTCATGGAGGCGGAGTTGTCCACGATGACAAGCAGGTCCTTGCGTTCATCTCCCTCAAGATCCGGCTCTGCCAGCGCCAGTGCGATCACGGCAAAGGCCAGGGCCATGAGCAGCAGGGACCAGAGGTCGCGCAACCTTTTGAAGAGCGCCGAGGAGCGTTTTTCAGTGAAGATTTGCTGCCAGAGGAAGAAGGCCGTGACGGGTTTTTTGCGGGGCCGCACCTTCAGAAAATAGATGGCCGCCAGCGGCGCAAGCGCCGCCAGAGTCCATAAAAGTGCTGGGCTGAGAAAAGTCACGGCGTTGAAAGGTTCAGGTCACCAGACCGCCGCGACGCAGCAGGTCGGTGATGACTTCCTCAAAAGGTCTCTCCGGTGTGGTCTGGATGTGGCCGATGCCGCGCTTGGCGCAGACGCTTTTCAGCTTGTCATTCCATCCGGCGACAGCCTGCTCGTACATTTTGGCCTCTCGGGGGGTGATGGTGACTTTTTGGGACTGGCCGGTTTCCACACATTCCAGGGTGACGTCGCCCTTCCAGTCGCAGCGGAGGTCATTGTCATCCAGGGTTTGCAGGCAGAAGACATCATGCTTGTGCCATTGCAGGCGGCTGAGTCCTTCTTCAAAACCTCCAGGCAGCAGGAAGTCCGAAATGACACACACGAGTCCTTTGCGGCGGTGACGCGCTTCGAACTCGCGCGCGCAGGCGGACAGGTCGGTGTTGGTGCCGAACGTGGGGGCAAGCTCCAGGGATTTCAGGAAGGGCAGGACCTGGTTGCGCCCGCGGCTTGGTTCGAACAGAGGTTGGAGCCGGTCAGCCAGACCATAGACTGCCAGCCGGTCCAGAGTATTGAGGGCGATGTAACCCAGGGCGGCGGTGAGCTGTCGCGCGTAAGTCTGTTTGCCAGACATGGAAGGACTCAGATCCAGCAGCAGGTAAATGGTGGCGTCTTCTTCCAGTTCGAAGAGCTTGATCAGCAGGGATTCGAACTTGGCGTAGACCCGCCAGTCAATGCTGCGGTAGTCATCGCCTAACGAATATTGCGCGTAGTCGGCAAAGGTGATTCCCGCTCCTTTCTTGGTGCTGCGCCGGTCCGCCTGCAGCGACCCGCCCAGGATCTTCCGGGCGAGAAGATACAGGGAATCGAGCCGGCGGATGAAGGCGGGATCGGTGAGCATGTGGCGGGGGGAGGACTTGAAGCAACAGCGGGCTTCTGCTGGCAGGGACAGAGATGCGGCCGGCGGCTCAGGCTTTCACCTTTTCAATGACGTCGGAGATGACAGCATCGGTCTTGACGCCTTCCGCCTCGCCTTCAAAGGAAAGCAGAACGCGGTGACGGAGGGCGGGCAGGGCAGCTTTGGCGATGTCCTCGCGGGAGACATGGTAACGGCCGTCCAGAAGCGCCAGCACCCGGGCGGCAGCCAGGATGGTCTGGGCCCCACGCGGTGAGGAGCCATGCCGCACGTATTTTTTAACCCGGTCCGTGGCGTTGTGGTCAGAGGGGTGGGTGGCACGGACGATTTTGACAAGGTAGTCCTGGATGGCGGTTTCCAGCGGAACTTCACGGACCAGCTTGCCCATATTCAGAATGTCCTCTCCCGTGGCCACGGCGTGGATCTCTGGCGTGTGGCTGCCGCCTGTCCGGTTCAGGATCTCATGGAAGTCATCGTGACCGGGGACCGGGACGAATAGCTTGAAGAAAAAGCGGTCGAGCTGAGCTTCGGGCAGGGGATAGGTGCCGTCCTGTTCGATCGGGTTCTGGGTGGCGAGCACAAAGAACGGATTGTCCAGCGGATGGGTGGCACCCGCGACCGTCACTCTTTTTTCCTGCATGGTCTCCAGCAGGGCGGACTGGGTCTTGGGTGTGGCGCGGTTGATTTCGTCTGCCAGCAGCACGTTGCAGAAAACCGGGCCGGGCTGGAATTCAAAGACTTTGCGGCCTTCCCGCTCCACCAAAATCTGGGTGCCGACAATGTCGGCCGGCAGCAGGTCCGGGGTGAACTGGATGCGCTGAAATTTGAGATGAAGGGCTTTCGCAAGCGTGTTCACCAGGGCTGTTTTGCCCAGCCCGGGAACCCCTTCTAAAAGCACGTGTCCGCCGCAGATGACGGAGATGAGCACGTTTTCAACGATGTCTTTCTGCCCCACGATGAACTTGGCGATCTCCGCCCGCAGTTTTTCGAAGGTGCCATGAAAATGCTGGACGGCGGCTGGGGTGTCAGTGGGGGGAGGCATGCGGGAAAATGCTGCTGAAGAGAAGACGAAAACGCCGGATGAACGGAATGAAAGAGCCTGGGCGGAAACAGCTACTTGGCGGGTTTTTCCTCCCCGACTTGCTGGATCGCCTTGAAGTATTCTTTGACCCCGGATTTGACCTCGGCGGGGACGTCTTCCCTTTGGACAAAGCTCTC
>DASWXG010000143.1:0-3428 GCA_036405615.1 Prosthecobacter sp.
TTGGAAAAAATGGCGCGCCCCGGCCCTGCGTGAAATCTCCCTGCTGACCGAGAAGGAAAAAGCCGTTGCCGGCGATCTGGAAAAAGAGGCCAAGGTCATTGAGGCCGAACTGCAGCCGAAGCTGGATGAGCTGCGCGACTGGGTTTTCCAGCAGGAGCTTCTTAAAATCCCCGAGCCCAAACGCGACTACGCCCGCACCGCAAGCCTGCTGTGGCAGCAAGACAAAAAGAAACTCAGCGCCGAGCAGGCCCAATACCTGGAGGACAACCCGTTTCTCAAGGTGGGCAACAATGCCGGAGCGCTGAACCTCTACCTGGCCAACTATGACCGGGACAAAGAGCTGGCGGATTTCCAGGCAGCCCTTGCCGCCCGCGCCAAGACCGTGCGCGACCGCAAGCCCAAGGAGGAAACCGTGCGCGCCTTTGCCGAGCCGGTGGCCTATGGCAACAAGGCCGCCGTGCCCGCCACGCTCGTCTTCATGCGCGGCAACCGCGCCACACCTGGCGCGGCGGTGAACCCCGGGGACCTCACGGTGATGGATCCGGAAAAACCGGTGGAGTTCGCCAGCGATGACCGCGAACTGCCCGGCACCGGACGCCGTCTGGCCTTTGCCCGCCACCTGACCAACGGCCGGCACCCGCTGCTGGCCCGTGTGCTGGTGAACCGCTTCTGGCTTCACCACTTTGGCCGCGGCCTGGTCAACACGCCCGGCGATTTTGGCACCCAGGGTGAAAAGCCCACACACCCCGAGCTGCTCGACTGGCTGGCCGCCGAGTTCATGGACAGCGGCTGGAGCCTGAAGCACCTGCACCGCCTCATCATGACCAGCGCCACCTACCGGCAAAGCTCCGCCAAACGCCCGGAAGCTGAGCTGGCCGATGCCGCCAACACCCTCTACTGGCGCATGAACGTCCGCCGCCTGGAAGCCGAGACCCTGCGCGATGCCATCCTGGCCGCCACCGGTCGCCTCAATCCGGCTGCCTATGGCGCACCTGTGCCGGTTTATGAAGACGCCAATGCTCAGGTGGTGGTCGGTATGGAAAAGCCCATGACCGGCGGTGAGGAGTACCGCCGCAGCGTCTATGTCTCCCAGCGCCGCAGCGCCCCGGTTTACCAGCTCGCCGCCTTTGATGCGCCGCAGATGGAGCCTAACTGTGAGTTGCGCAACGTCAGCACCGTGGCCCCGCAGTCCCTGCTGATGATGAACAGCGCCTTCCTCGTGGAGCAGTCCCGTTTCTTCGCCCGCCGGATCCTGGATCAAAAACCCGCCGATGCGCGCGCCCAGGCTGCCGCCGCGTGGACGCTCGCCTTCGGCTCCGCCCCCGCCGGGGCGGATCTGAACGATCTGGAAAGCTATCTCCAAAACCAGTCTCAGTTGCTCGCTGCCCAGCCCGTCAAGAAGGGCGAACCCGCCGCCGCCGAAAAAGCGCTCGCCAGCCTGTGCCAGGTGCTGCTCGGCTCCAACCGCTTCTTGTACGTGGACTGAACCCAACCCCCTTTTTCTGCCATGTCCTCCTGCCTTTCCCGCCGCCACTTCCTGGGCAGCAACGCTTTCAATCTCGGCTCTCTGGGCCTGCTCTCCCTGCTGAAACAGGACGGCCTGCTGGGTGCTGTCACACCGGAAAAGCCGCAACTGGAGCGGGTGACTTACGACAACCTGCCCAAGCATCCGCATCACGAGCCGCGTGCCAAGGCGATGATCTCGCTCTTCATGGGCGGCGGCCCCAGCCACATGGATCTCTTTGATCCCAAGCCCCTGCTGAACAAGTGGGACGGCAAGATTTTCCCGGGCGGCGAGATCAAGTTCGACAACGTCGGCGGTGCCACCAAGACCGTGATGGGCAGCCCCTTCAAGTTCAGCAAGCATGGCGAGTCCGGCATGGAGCTTTCCGAGCTGATCCCGCACACCGCCAGCGTGGCGGATGACATCTGCCTCGTGCGCAGCATGAACCTCACCGGCATCCGCAACCACGTGGCCGGCATGAAGGCCCTGGACACCGGCAGCGGCCTGGGCGGGCGCCCCGCATTGGGCAGCTGGCTGAGCTACGGCCTGGGCAGCGAATCGCAGAACCTGCCCGCCTTTGTTGCACTTGTAGTTGGGAAAAATCCGCCCGGCTCCCCTTACTGGGCCAGCGGCCTGCTGCCTTCCGTCTACCAGGGCACCCATGTGCGCGAGCAGCAGCCGCGCATCATGAACCTGGACGCGCCCGACTACCTGAAGGGTGCCGCCCAGGAGAAGCAGCTTTCGCTTCTGGACAAGCTCAACGGCCGCCACCTGCTGGAGCATCCTGGCGAGTTGGACCTGCAAGCCCGCATCGCCAGCTACCAGCTGGCCGCCCGCATGCAGACCGCCGCGAGCGAGGCCCTCGACATCAGCAAAGAAACCGAGGCCACCAAGAATCTCTATGGCATCGCCGATGCCCGCACCCGCCGCCTGGGCGAGGCCTGCATCATCGCCCGCCGTCTCGTCGAGCGCGGTGTCCGTTTTGTGCAGATCTGGGACTACTCCTGGGACATGCACGAGAACATCAACGAGGCCCTGACCCGCCGCTGCGCCGCCAACGACCAGCCCAGCGCCGCCCTCATCAAGGATCTCAAATCACGCGGCATGCTGGACAGCACCCTCGTCTTCTGGGGTGGCGAGATGGGCCGCCTTCCTGTCATCCAGGGCCGGGGCAACAACAAGCCGGGCCGCGACCACAACACGGACGGCTTCAGCATCTGGATGGCCGGCGGTGGCGTGAAGGCCGGGCATGTACACGGAGCCACCGATGAATGGGGCCTCTTTGCCGTGGACCAGGTGGTGCATCACTATGACTACCTCGCCACCGTGCTGCACCTCTTCGGCCTGGATGCAAACAAGCTCACCTACAAACGCAACGGCCGCGCTGAGACCATCCTCAATGGCCAGCCCGGCCAGGTGGTGAAGGGCATGCTGGCTTGAACCACGCACCCTGGATTCAGCCCTTGTCCAGCATCAGCACCCGGAACGACCGCCCCATGAAGGCCGGGTGCGTCAGCGAATGATACTGCCGCAGCAACGCCTGCGTGCTGCCGCCCACCCGGCCTTCCAGACCCGCCAGCACCGGCAGCCCCAACCGGCCCAGGAAACGGCCCTGCAGTTCGTACTCCCGCTGCTTCAGACCGCAGGCTTCGGCGGTCTCGATCATGCGGGAAAAATTCACGTGTGTGGTCAGGTCGCTTTCGCCCAGAGCCTCCAGCACGCGGTCATCCGTCTGGTGCCGCAGATACCGGCGCAGCGTGCCCCGCGTCCGCTCGGGTGCATACAGCTCATGCTCGTCCATGCCATAGTCGGCGATGTACACAGCACCCCGAAACGGTGACCGCGCGAGATCCTCCACCCACCGCAGCGCAGCCAGATTGATTTCAGTGGTGTAGCCAGGCTCCAGGTCCTGCGGCAGACGTGC
>DASWXG010000144.1:0-2546 GCA_036405615.1 Prosthecobacter sp.
TGGACTTCAAAGGAACCCAGTCACTTGATATCGTGACACGCCTGCGCAAGGGCGAAATCCTCATGACCATGGTGAACGGCACGGTGGTGGACTACGTGGTCATCGACCGCCCGGTGGCCAACGGCATCTTCACCGTATGGCGTGGCGTTCCGGCAGACCTTGTCGGACAGCTGGAAGAAAAGTACCCGCCGATCAACAGCCTGAATTCGTCTTCGCCCTCCTTCGAAATGACCCCCTCCACACGCAAGGAGAAAAAAGAGGCGCGCCGCAATGCGGAACGGGAGAAGGCGGAGAAAGCCGAAGAGGAAAAACGCAAAGCCCGTGGGGAATTTGAACCCGAGTCGCCCAACGGTGAAGTGGTGCCGCTCTCCGAACTGCTGAAGACCTCGCGTTAATCCTGTCCTGAGTTCGGGCTACAAACGTGCGGAGCGCATCAGGCTCCCGTTTCTTTGGCTGTGCGGATGTGACCCGTTTGCGTTCTGCTCAGGCGGCCTCCGGCATGGCCGCTTTTTTCACCGGCATGTTGTCGGCTGCTGGCATCTTTTTGGGAGCCCGGCCGAACAGGGTGCGCAGCTCCGCCATGAACCAGAGCCGGATGCCCCAGCGCAGGAATCGCAGAGCTGAGAAGTCCGGTGTGTAGCTCTGGCCCAGGGTGAGATCCATGCCGTTGTTCCAGGCTCCATAAGTTCCCTTGGCGAGACGCTTTTTGGCCATCGCTACCAAACGCCGGTTGTACAGCGCCATGAACTTGGCAAAGAAGGTGCCCGCCGGGCCATCGTAAGGCAGGCGGCCAAACTCATAGTCCGGGTTGTCATAGACCAGCCTGACCGGCCCCACGAAGTAAGTGCCCAGGTCCATGATGAAGGAGATGCGCACCAGTTCCGCATCACCCATGTATTCATACTTGTCCTTGTAGAGGGACTCAAACCACAGCCGGTAGCTGCGCTTGTAGGCTCCCTTCAGGTAGTTGAGCCGTTCGGTGATGTCTTCGCCCATGTGGGCTTTGCTGATCATCTGGGTGACGGCAAAAACCGTGTGGCCGCAGTAGTCCAGCCCCTGGCTGTAGAGCGGGTCGATAAAGCCGGCCGCGTCGCCCACCATGGCCCAGCGGTTGCCCGCCATGCACTCGGTGTGGTAGGGCAGGCCTTTGTAGTAGAACGTGTCATCCTCCACGGGCGTGGCCCCTTCAAACATGAGCCTGCCGACGGGGTGCTCCATGATGTGGGCCTCCAGACGGGCCAGCAGAGAGGGCCCTTCCGGCAGCGTGAAGACATTGCGGTCCCACACCACACCGACGCTGTAGTCTCCGTTGGAAAGCGGGATGATCCAGACCCACCAGCCCCGGCCCATGAGGTGATTGGTGGCGGTGGCGCGCAGGCCGCGCACGCGCTTCATCAACTGCGGGTATAAGGTACGGCTTTTGTGGCTGTCCAGCGTGTTGACGTTCCGGTAGCGGCACCAGATGGAGGAGGTGGCATGTTCCTCTCCGAGCGGCCGGTGAAGCCCGAGTTTTTTGGCCAGCAGCGCGGCTTTGCCGGAAGCATCAATCACCCACCGGGCGGTAAAACTGCGCGTGTCATCCTTGCCCAGGGAGACTGTGACCCGGTGATGCCCGTCGTCTTCAGCCAGAGAAACTTCCCTCAGCGTTGCCGGACGGAGAATTTCGGCACCTTCTTCCACCGCCAGTTTCAGCACATGTTCATCCAACAGCGCGCGGTCGAGCTGGAAGGTGGGAAGGCGGCTTTGAAATTTGGGGCCCAGCTCCGTGCAATCCTCCACCTTGTCTTCAGAACTGTTGCAGAACCACATGCGCAGGCCGTGTTTCTGGTAGTGGTGTGCGCTGAGGTAGCTGCCGAGATGAAGAACCCGCGTCAGGAAGCAGCCGCCCACTTCGGAGGTGCTTTCACCCACCTTGCGGTTAAACTCGGCTGCCCGTTCCACCACCAGCACTTTTAGTTCCGGGTGCTCACGCTTCAGCAAAAGGGCAGCAGAGGCCCCGCTAAAGGCTCCCCCCATGATGATCACATCAAAATCGGCCGGAGGCATGGGAGACGCAGGGAGATCGTTCATGTGTTTTGACTGAGGGGCAGGTCTGGTCAAAGATGAGGAAGAAAGTGTCAGGCCGGGGCCAGGTAGGCTGCGGGGGCACGCCTATACTATTGCCCATGCCTCCGGAAGAAACTGCCAAAGAAGCCACCCCGCAAGCGCCGCGTCGGCGGAATACGGGCTTGCACGGGGCCTTTTGGACCAAGTTTTTGCTCAAGTTGCTGCGTTTTTTGCCGGTCTGGTTGTGCCTGATCCTCAATGCGTGCGTCGTTTGGGCCATCTATCTGCTGGCCGGACCTCAGCGGCGCGCGGTGTTGGAAAACATCCGCGGGCTGCGGTCAGATTTCGGGCCGATTCGCCGCTGGTTTGCCGGATACCAGGTGTTTCATCAGTTTGCCCTGACCTACTTGGACCGCCTCTGGCACATGCATTTCCAAAAGGAGGTCAAGTGGGACATTCCCAACCTGTCCCACTTTGAGGAGATGCGCGAGCATCCAGGC
>DASWXG010000145.1:0-3770 GCA_036405615.1 Prosthecobacter sp.
GGTGAGGAAATCCAGTGGGACGACAAGAGCAACCTGGCAAGCCCCTCCGCCGCCACGGACGGCGACCGCGTGTACTTCCTCTTTGCCAACGCCATCGCCGCCGCGTACGACTTCAATGGCAAGCAGGTGTGGAAGCGAGACTTCAAGCAGACGCACGGCGCCTTCGCCACGCAGTGGACCTACGGCTCCAGCCCCACCCTGGACAACAACAAGCTCTACATCCAGGTGCTCCAGCGGAATGAAACCTTCCAGTTCCAGGGCAAGTTTGACAAAGGCACCGCCGGCAAGGACATGGGCAGCTATATCCTGGCCCTGGACCCGGCCACCGGGAAGGACATCTGGAAGCAGACCCGCCCTAGCAACGCGCAGATCGAGTCGCTGGAGGCCTTCAGCTCCCCCGTTTTCACCACGCACAAAGGCAAGCGCCTCATGCTCATCTCTGGTGGGGACACGCTGACGATCCACGATGCGGAAACGGGCAAGGAACTCTCCCGCCTGGCCACCTGGAATCTTCCTGGCGAGGGCTATAACAAGTTCTTCCGCCTGGTCCCCTCGCCCGTCGTTGGCGAAGGCATCGCGCTGGTGTGCGCGCCGAAGAACTCGCCCATTTTCGCCATGAGCCTGGATTCCCAGGGCGAGGTCCAGCCCCTCTGGCAGACCGATCCCAAGGTGGTGACCAGCGATGTGCCGACACCGGCCTTTGCCAACGGCAAGTTCTACGTCCTGGATGGCGGCCGCCGCACCGTGAGCTGCCTGGACAAGACCGGCAAGGTCCTGTGGACTGGCGAGACCGGCAGCAAAGCCAAGTTTGAAAGCAGCCCCACTGTGGCCGACGGCAAGGTGTACTGCACCAACTTCTGGGGCGAGGTTTACGTGATCGACGCCAATGCCGACCACTTTGAACTCCTCAGCGTCAATGAGATGGGCAATGGCTCCAAGCCCAACGGCAACGCCGCCAGTGTCCGCGCCGCCATCTCCGTGTCCGGCAGCAGCCTCTTCATCCGCACTCAGGACACCTTGTACTGCGTGGCCACCGCGACTGCGCAGGCGAAGTGACTCAGGAGGGGGGCCTCTGGCCCCCCAGAGTTGGCGACTTCCAGCCCTACCCGCGCATCATCACCTTGGAAACGTACCAGTCCACGAACTGAGGGCCGTAGAACACCCAGATGACCGCCCCTGCGGCCAGATAGGGGCCAAACGGAATCTTGCTGCCCCATTCAGCTCGCCCGGTGAGGCGGGAGGTCATGGCGATGACGGTGCCGAGGACGGAGGCCGCCAGGATGGTGAACAGCACGGCCTGCCAGCCAGTGAAGGCGCCGATCATCATGAGGAAAAGCACGTCGCCGAAACCCATCGCCTCGCGAGGGATGACGACTTGCCGGGTCATTCCTGTGACCTGCTTCCACTCTTCAATTGGCACCTCTGCCACGGGCGTGCCGGAGGCCGGCGTACGGACCTTGAGCTTGTTTTCCCACAACTCGACAGTCAGGAGGCCTTCGAAGGTGCGGTCGTTGATGGTGAAGGTGGAGCATTCAATGAGCATGCGGTCGCTGGCGCGCACGAAAAGGTCGCTCCAGTCGTATTTTTCGTCCCCAAAACTGACGACCGGGGGCAAAGTTTCGTCCGGCTGGCTTACATTCCAGACGAGATCTTTGTCGAAGACGTGCTTTTTGCGCCCAAAAGCCAGTTTTCCGAGCTCCACCACCAGCCATAGGCCGCCGAGGCCCAGGGCGGCGCTGGCCAGGGAGATGAGGACACCGCGCGTGTGGGTGACCTCGTCTACCAAGCCCGGCACCCACCAGGCCGCCAGCACGCCAGCCACGGCACCGCCGATGGTGATGCTGTGAGGCAGGATGAAATGGTCGATGTCGATAAAGGTGCCGGCGACAAGCAGACTCACAAAGACCCACAGGCATAGAACCTCCGGCCCCCAGGCCTTGATATGAATCCAGGGGTTCGGGTAGAGGACCGTCAGTTTCACAAACACGGCGTAAAACAGCAGGCCTGTGAGCAGTTCCACCAGGAAGTAGCGCACGGAGATCTTACCGCCACAGCTTGCGCATTTGCCTCGGAGCATCAACCAGCTCAACAGGGGGATGTTCTGCCACATGGGAATTTGCGTTTTGCACGATGGGCAGAAGCTGCGCCGTGGTTTGTTGACTGAGATGCCCAGGGGCAGGCGGTAAATGACCACATTCAGGAAGGATCCGATGCCCGCCCCGATGTAAAAGGCTAGAAAGTGCAGCAGAAAGTTCAAAATTTGGAAACGCGTCATGGCCAGCGGCGGGAGTTTGCAAACTTGGCCCGCCGTGCGTGTGTAGGGAAGCAAAAACTCAGCATGTTCCCACATTCCATGCCATCGCCTCCCCATGCCATCCGGTGGATGCTTCCGCTCGGCGGGGCCTGCGCCTGTGCTCTGCTGCTGACCGTCTGCGGGGGGACCGCAACCCGAGGCAGAGACGGCACGCTGATTCTGAACGAGACGACCAACAGCATCACCACCTCCAGCCTGGGGCGGAAACGCGGATCCAGCCCTGACATGCCTCGCACCCTCCAGCCGGGGCGGACTTTGGAACTGGCTCGTGGCTACGACCTTGTGGATGTCCGAACAGTCATCCCCGGAATCTTCATTGACCTGAGATATGGGACGGCGGACAACGTGGCCCGCCGTCCCCTTTACGACAAACGACTCCCGTGTCTGCTGCGGCGGGAGACGGCGGAGAAGCTGCGCCAGGCGCAGGCCATCCTGGGGGCACAGGGCTACGGCATCCGGCTGTGGGACGCCTACCGGCCTCCCGAGGTGCAGGAGATCCTGTTTCAGGCGGGGGCCAGCACGCGGATGTTTCTCTCGCCGGAGACCACCGGCTGGAGCCGCCACTGTGGCGGGATCGCGGTGGATGTGACTCTGGTGGATGCCCAAAACCGGGAGATGCGAATGCCTACTGGGTTCGATGCCGGGCTGAAAAATGCTGCCGCCGACTACCAGGGAGCGGATCCAGAAATCCGCCGAAACCTCCAAATCCTCCAGGCCGCCATGCGGCAAGCGGGATTTACCCAGGTGACGGCCGAGTGGTGGCATTTCGATGACGGTGATTTCACCCAAAATCCGCAGGCGATCATCTATGCCCACCAACTTGCGATACCTAGAATTTGAACATTTGTGAATAATACGGATATCCGTAACAAACCCACCTTTACCGTTTTGGATGAGGGAGATGGTTGGATCGTGGTGGACAAGCCAGCACCTCTCCAAATCCATCCTGGCGACCCGGATGGACCCCCGACCCTCTGGCATCGGTTGTGTGACCTGCTTTCCTACGAGCTTGCCAACGGCGGGCAGGTTTCCATCATCAACCGCCTGGACCGCGAGACCAGCGGAGTCGTCTTGGTGGCCAAGACCAAGGAACTGGCACGGCTCTTCGGGATGGCCATGCAGGAGCGGAAGATTGAAAAGACTTATACGGCCCTTGTCCATGGGTGGCCGGAGTGGGAGGAAAAGGCACTAGAGGCACCCATTTTGCGTGCTGGAGAGGTGCAAGAATCCCAAATATGGGTCAAGCAGATCGTTCACGAACAAGGTTCTCCATGCCTTACCACGTTTCGGACGTTGAAACGTGTGGGACGGGGTGGAGAGCGCTTTGCTTTGCTGGAAGCGAAGCCTGAGACAGGTCGGATGCACCAGATCCGGGTCCACCTCCACCACCTGGGTCTGCCCATTGTCGGTGACAAACTGTATGGGCGGGATGAGCGCTGCTACCTGGAGTTTATTG
>DASWXG010000146.1:0-2206 GCA_036405615.1 Prosthecobacter sp.
AGGAAGCCTTTGAGCAATGCCTCATCGCACGGGGGGCGGTGATGACTGCGTGGTATCCCGTGCTCTACCCCAACCCGAACGCCGAGCGACAGGAAAAGCTGCGCCGCCGCCTGGAATGGCTGGAGGCAAAAAAGCGCAGATGATGGGCCGCATTCGAGAGGAGCGGAGAAAAGGCTCCGCTCGCCTCTCACGCTGTTCAGTCACCCGCCGGGCCGGCTTTGGCCCTATTCAAGAAGCCGCCATCCTCACTTCAACCCCGGCACCAGATTCGGGTTGTAGGTGGATCCCTTGGAGACCTGGATCACCGTGAACCGCACTTTGGTAGGGAAGAACTTTTCGTGATCCGCGCGTTTGTGGGCATGGCCCTTGCCGCCGCTGTCGTCCTTGATCACCAGATGCATCTCCTTGATGCCCTCGCTCCAGACGATGTTGTCATTCTGCCAGAAGCTGGTCATGGGGACGTCTTTTTCATAGACGCCCGCCTCCTTGTAGACACCGGCATTAAAGCAGCCATAACCGTTATCCTGTCCCTTGTAGGGAATGTAGCAGATGCTCCAGGTCGTGGGCTCTGCCCCGGCGGGTTTTTCCAGCACCTCCAGCCGCAGATGGACTGTGCCGTTCCGATAGTCCACGGGGGCGGTCCAGTCCTTCGGACGCTCCGGATTCAGACGGTCGTTTTTGACATAGTAGTGAGAAGGACTGGGTTTGGAGTTGTCCGCCTCAGACTTGGTGAAGGGGAAGGTCACGTCAAAAAGCACGAACTGTTCTGCCTGCGCAGAAGGGATCGCGAACAACGCCAGGGTGGCGCAAAGCGGGGCAAAGGCACGAGAGAGGGAGGCAAACATGGCGAAGGGCAGGGGAAAGGAACAGCAGCGAACGGGCCGTCCACACCGCATGAATGTCAAAAACCTGCGAGACCTGCAAGCCTCCTCAGCAGCAACGGCTGTCAAAAAAGGCCCCTTGCACAGGGGGTCAGAAACAGCCTGTTTGGGACATGAACCCGCTTCGTTGCTTTTCCCGCCCGCTGGCAGGCGTGCCCCTGCTGTGCATGATGGCGATGCTTGCCTGCACGCCTGCGGCCCGCTGTGAAGACGACGAGGAATGGCAGATCCCCGTCACGATGGGCAAGGACGGCTGGATGAGCTACACCAACGGGCGTTTTGGCTGCTCCCTCATCGTGCCTGCGGGCATGGTGCCGCTGCGGCCGCCGGACAACGGGGACGGCCAGGCCTTTGCCACCCCGGACGGGCGGGTCAAACTGTCTGTCTATGGCTGCTTCAACGTCGAGGGTGCCGGAGATCTCGAAACCCGGTGGAAATGGGATCTCGCCGAAAAAGGCCGAACCATCACCTACAAGCGCAAGACAGATACCTGGTATGTGGTCTCCGGCATCATGGCAGACGGCACCGGTTTCTACGAACGCTATACCTCCAACAGCAAATACGGCTCCGGCTGGAACATGACCTATCCGCAGGCGGAGGAGAAAAAGTACGCCGCCTGGATTGAGCGCATTGCCAAGAGTTACGAACCCCGGTTTGGCAAGGGTTTCGACACGGTGGATTGACCCAAAAGGGCGCGGACGTGCGGTTGCTTTATCACGGCTTAAGGTTGAACCGGCCGCGCTTCGGCGCATTTTAGGCGTTCCCCCCCGCCATGAAACTCCGCACCCTTGCCCTCTGCCTTTCCAGCGCTGCGTTCGCCGTCAGCCTGGGTCATCTTCAGGCAGGCATCGTCACTTGGGATGGCGGAGGCGCTGACAACAAATGGACAACCGGTGACAACTGGAACACGAATGTCGCTCCGGTTTCCGCTTCGCCTTTCGATGATGTGCAGTTCGGCGGCACCGTGCAGCCTTCGGTGAACATTGACACCTCGGTCTATGCCCAGACCTTGAAGTTCATCTCCGGCGCGGCAGCCTTTACGCTGAGCGGCACCGGCACCATCAATCTGGCTGGCACGGGCACCGGCCATGATTCCGGGCTCCATCTCCGCAACGAGTCGACGGTGCTGCAGACCATCAACAACAACATCGTCTTCACCGGCACCAGCATCGGCTTCCACGCGCAGAACGGCAGCATGACCTTCAATGGCAACATTGACATGACCGCCGCCGGCAACATCCGCTTTCTGGGCGGGGCAGGGAAGGTGACTACTTTTAACGGCGTGCTTTCCGGTACCGGAACGACCCTATTGGCCTTCAACAGCG
>DASWXG010000147.1:0-1673 GCA_036405615.1 Prosthecobacter sp.
TTGTTATCCCATGCAGCCATGCCTTGGCTGCTCTGCGCTTGGGACGCTGGTGGTGCCGCCACCGGATTTTAAAAGAAGCTTTCCGCGCGCCTGAAAAAACGTGCTGAGACTTTTGCTTGGCGCACCGTTTCATTTCCGCTATAGCGGGACGCCAGCCGTCACATCCGGCAGCGTTTCAGAACCCTACTTACTCCCCAACCCACCACCATGCCCCACGTCAGCACCAACGGAATCCAGATGTACTATGAAGAACGCGGCAGCGGCGAACCGCTGGTCTGCATCATGGGCGTGACCGCCCCGGGCGGTGTGTGGGAAGCCCACGCAGCCGAGTGGTCCAAGCACTTCCGCTGCATCCTGGGTGACAATCGCGGTGTCGGCCTCACGGACAAACCCGCCGGCCCCTACACCAGCGCCATGATGGCGGACGACTACGCGGGACTCATGGACCAGCTGGGCATCAAGCAGGCGCGCATCGTCGGCTGCTCGCTCGGCTCTGTCATCGCGCAGCAGCTGGCCATCCGCCACCCGGAAAAGGTGAAGAGCATGATCCTCATGTGCACCTGGGCGCGGCAGGACCGCTTCGGCCTTTACACCTGGCAGCACATGATGAAGTGCAAGGCCACCATGCGCCCGGAAGACTTCATGCACTACGTGCAGATGCTCATCTTCACCAAGCCCTGGTTCGACAATGACGACTGCTGGGCCAACCTGCAGCAGGGCCTGAAAGATGCGGCCACCAACCCTGCCCCGCAACCCGTGCACGCCATGGAGGCCCAGGCCGCCGCCGCCATGACGCACAACACCATCAGCGACCTGAAGAACGTGAAGTGCCCTGCCCTGGTCATCGGCGGCAAAGACGACGTCTTCACCCCCCGCTGGATGGGCGAGGAAGTCGCTGCCGCCATCCCCGGCGCCGACCTCCACCTTTATGACAATGCGGGCCATGCCTTCCACTGGGAATGCCTGGGCGACTTCAACCCGCGCACCACCGAGTGGCTGCTGAAGCACTGATGCCAAACACAGCCAGGGGCAATCACCAGCCCTGAGTCCAGTCTGAAAACAACAGCCGCCGGGCCTTCGTGGCCGGCGGCTGTCGTGTTTCAGGATCACAAGACCATGTGACAGACCGGCGGGTTGACGCGCATGTTAAGGTATCCCATGAAACTCATCATCACCGGGGGCTTGGGCTACCAGTTCACCCCCGGCGACATCGCCAGCCTCGACTCTCTTCATTCCACACGTCGGGTCACGGAGGTGGTGAGCGGCAAGGCCCCCGGAGCCGATGCCTGCGGTGAGGCCTGGGCCAGAAAGAACGGCCTGCCCGTGACCTGGTTTCCCGCAAACTGGGTGAAGCATGGCCGCACTGCCAGCCAGAGGCAGAACCAGCTCATCTCCGGATATGCCGATGCCATGGCTCTTTTTCCGGGAGGCTCCGTCACGGAAAACATGCGAAAACTGGCGCGCAGCACGGGCATGGAGCTTTTCGATTTCTGCCCTTCGGAAGAGGTTTAAAACCGCTTCAGCCGCCTGGCACCGCCCCCCGCAGGGACGAATACCGCTTGCTATTGCCGGAAAAGGACCGATCCTCAGGATACAAGTTACCCTGGTGAAGGCTATGATAAGTTGTTCATCAGGTGGTTCTTCGGATTCGGTGATGTTCTGAAATCCGATTA
>DASWXG010000148.1:0-3143 GCA_036405615.1 Prosthecobacter sp.
GAAGAAGTGGCCAAGCCTTACGCGGAACGCACCCTGTTGGCGAAAGACGCGGCACCGATCGTGATTCCGGAAATCACGCTGGAGGTGAAACTGGACGACCTGCTGAACCGCCGCCTTTTCATGGAGCATCTGCGCATCTCCGAACCGAAGGTGGTGGAAGTCCGGGATGCCCAGGGAAAAAGCTCGCTGGAAGGCCTCTTTAAAAAGCCCGGTTCTGCCGAGGCTGAAGAAGCAAATGCCAAGACCTCGGCCAGCCAGCCTCCGGTGCAGAGCGGAGCTTCTGAAAAGAGCGATCCGTTTCTGGCCTTTGCGCTTCATGCGGCCAGCCTGGACAAGGGCCAGTTTGAGATGCGCGATGGCACCACCGTCATCCGGATCAACGGTCTGAACATCAATGCCACAGGCATTGACGTGGATGCCAATGATCTGGCCAACCACAACCGTATCAATGTCACTCTGAGCGCCCAGGTGGATGTGCAGGGCATTGCCCGGATCGAGGGGACCAAACGACCGGCGGAACTCGTGCATCTGCTGCTGGCCGGGCAGGGGGAGATTGCCCCCTATCACCCTGTCTCCCGCGAGTGGAAGCCCTATACCAAACTGAAGCTGACCCTGGCGAAGGGATCTGTCCTGGGCGGGCACCAGACCATCGGCGATGCTGCGGGCAAGGATCTGCGCAAGCTCCAGGAATATGGCGTGGATCTCGGCCCGGTCCGCATTGGCGGCCCATTGCAGGAAGATGCGGTGGTGATCGGCGATTTCTCAGACGACCGTTTCATCACGCGTGTGCAGACGCGTTTTCTTTTCCCTGAATACGAAGTGTCCATCGAACCCAAGTCCTGGGTGAACGCGGCCAAGGACCGGCACGAGATCGAACTCCGTCTTTCCTGCGGTCCCGAACTGCAGACCCGCCTGACCAAGGGCATCGCAGAAGCCAAGCTGGGAGATTCCATTGCCCGCGGCCTGACCAAGGCCCTGTCCGATGACAAAGGCAGGCTGACGTTTGACATTGAATCCGGCGGCGCTTTGTCAGACCCCAAGGTGAAGCCGAAGACGGATCGGGTGCTGAAGAATCTGATGCGCGGTGAAGGGCTGGGGGATTTGTTGCAAGGGCTGTTGAAAAAGCTGTGAAACAGACGGTGCGGGCCCCGTTGGTTTGCCCTTCTCTGCTCCAGTTTTTCTCTTATGGCCGCCTCCACGTTACCGCCCCTCAGCGCCCAGCAGTGGAGAACGCTGCAGTGCGAGTGGCTGTGGGTTTACCGGGGCACTGCTCCGCGCGTGCGTGTGTGGTCTGGAGAGATCAGCGTGCCTCCTGGCCTGTTCTTCGTGGAGACCGGTGCCGTGAAGATACGTGCACACGGGCAGGAGACGAAGGTGCCGGCCGGGCATGCTTTCTTTTCCGCTCCTGGCCTGCGCAGGCAGTGGTTTGAACCCAACACACGGTTGCTGTCGGTCGGGTTGCGCTGCGAGTGGGAGGATGGCCGTGCCCTGTTCAGCAGCGGCCTGAACCATGCGTGTGAAACGGCCGGCCTGGAGCCGCTGCACGCGGCCACATTAAAGCTCTTTGCCGCCATTCACGGCCAGCAATACGAAGTCACCTATGCTGAGGGGGTGGCCAAACGGGAGCATACCCTGGAAGGATGGACACGCCATGAGGCAGCCTACCGGCAATGGTTTGCCATCTATGTGGAAACCCTCGGTCAGCTCGGCGTCACACCGGTTCCGCAAACCGCCCCGGCAGACCGGCGGATGGAGCAGTTGCGCCAGTGGCTGAACGCCTGGCCGCTGGCCCTGCCTCTGAATCTGGACGAAGCGGCGCGAATGACGGACCTCAGCACCCGGCGGGTGCATGCGCTGTTGAGCAAACATCTGGGCATGACGGCCCAGGCCTATCTGGAAAAGCGCCGCCTGGCCCATGCACGCCAGCGCCTGTTGCAGGAAGACACGGCTTTTAAAGAAATCGCGTTCTCGCTGGGATTCCGGCATGCCTCGCATTTCACCGCCTGGTTCCGGCGGCAATCCGGCCTCACCCCCACGGCCTGCCGGACAGGGCAGGTTGCCGAAGCTGCGTGACGGGTTCGTCAAATTCCGGCTGGACTCCCGGACCTGGAACCGGACAGTGGCCGTATCCCTTTTATCCATTCCATGAAGATTTCATTTCCCTTTGGCGGCACGGCTTTGATCCTGCTTTTGATGGGACTGGTGGGGATGGCAAAGAACTATCTGTATACCCGGGAAGGCGTTCTTGGAATCTCCGCCATCGCCCGCAGCAATGAGCCCAAGGCCGGTGCCGCCCTGGACTCGGCGGAACGGGCGCTGGAGTCTGCTTCTCATTGGTCTTCCGCATCCACCATTCTTCTTTTGCTCGGCGGCTTTTGCGCGCTTCTCTGGTTTCGTCAGCGGGTGTACAGGCGCATGCTGAAGGCTCGCGGGCTCACCGAGGTCAACGCCCCGCGCAAGATGCCGGAGGCCAAACTGCTGCCCCGGCGGATCGTGCGGCAGGCAAGGCGTCGCTGATTTCTGTTTTGGCTTTTCCACACGGTGATACCGGCTTAGCCTTCCGGACGTTCTTCCTTTCATGTCCCTCATCACCCTTGCCCATATCTCCAAAGCCTATCAGGAACCCGGCAGCGGCAACCGCGTGCAGGTGCTGCGTGACATCAGCCTGGAAATCGCCGCCGGGGAGTCCGTGGCCATTGTGGGGCCTTCCGGCTGTGGCAAAAGTACCTTGCTGAACATTCTGGGTACGCTGGACAAGCCGGACGAAGGCAGCTACACCTTTGACGGTTCTCCCGTGGCGGGACGTTCACCAGCCGAACTCGCCGCGCTGCGCAGCGAAAAGGTCGGCTTCATCTTCCAGCTTCATCATCTGATGCCGCAGTGCACGGTGCTGGAAAATGTGCTGCTGCCCACCCTTGCTTTAAAGACCAAACCTGATGCGGCTGCCGTTCAGGCACGTGCCCGAGACCTTTTGAAAGCCGTGGGCTTGCAGGACCGTCTCGACTGGAAACCGGCACAGCTTTCCGGCGGCGAACGCCAGCGCGTGGCGGTGGTGCGGGCGCTGATCAACCAGCCGAAAGTGATCCTGGCGGATGAACCGACAGGCGCGCTGGATGAGAAGAATGCAGATTCCCTCACCAGCC
>DASWXG010000149.1:0-1552 GCA_036405615.1 Prosthecobacter sp.
TGGCCTTGATGACGGATCGCGGTTTTCAGGTGCGGCTGCATGATCCGCGCCGTTTTGGGGCTGCCCTGTTCATTCCGGGAGATCCGTTGTCGCATCCTTTGTTAGCCGATCTGGGCCCGGAACCGCTTTCGGATGATTTCACCGCTGCCTGCCTGAAACAGCGCTGCTTGGGCAGATCGGCTCCCATCAAGGCGGTCATCATGGACAGCCATGTGGTGGTGGGTGTCGGCAACATCTATGCTTGCGAAGCCCTGTTCATGGCGGGCATCTCGCCTTTGAAAGCGGCGGGAAAAGTCAGCGGCCCGCGCCTGGAGCGCCTGGTTCAGGCAATCCGTGAAGTCCTCGCCGCCAGCATCGAGATGGGTGGCACCACGTTGCGCGACTTTTTGAACGAGAAGGGCGAGCCGGGCTACTTCCAGCAGACACTGCGGGTGTATGACCGCGAAGACCAGCCCTGCGGTGTTTGCGGTACCCTGGTGAAACGTACCGTCATGAGCAACCGCTCCACCTTCTATTGTCCTCGTTGCCAGAGGTGACAGGCCGGTGAAAAAGGGGCCACCATCGCGGTCACTGGTTTTCGGTTGCGTGATGGGATCACGGCCGGTAGCCGGTGCGTAAAGGAGCGCAGCGACTGTATCCCGGTATTGCCCTATGATTTACGGCTTTCCCCCGTAACATCCTGAAGGGATGCCAGCAGTGCAGCCCGTCCCGGGGGCATCGCCGTTGCTGGCATATCTTCGGCATGCCCGGGAAGAGACGAGATGAGGGGAAGAAACCGGTGATGGTCGTTCGCTACGCTCTTTCGACCACCGGCTGCCTCCTAGGATGCCCCGACATCCAAGACTGTGCCGATGCTGCATAACGCTGGGTCCGTTCCCAGCAAGCCGGCGGATAAGTCTTCTCAGGCAGCCCACATGGATAGCATCGCGTGGATGGAAGGGGCGGGCAAGAGTGCCTGTGTCTCTCTCAAAGGCACTATCCAACGGCTATCAGATCATCTAAAATGCGCTAACAAAAAGAGCGGCATCGCCGTCAGGCAGATGCCGCTCCGTTCAGTGAATGAAGCCGGGATCAGGGGACCGCCGGAGTTTCTTTCTTGCGGAAGATGCCTTTGACCTTGCTGAAGAAACCGCCCTGTTTTTCCTCCGGCACAAAGCGTGCGGCGGGGTCCGGATTGACGGCCGGGAGGGTGACTGGCTGGGCGGAATCCCAACCACCGCCAATGGCTTTGATGAGGGAGACGGTAGCGATGAGACGCTGGCTGGCCACCTGCACCGAAGCGCGCTGGGTGGCGAGTGTGGTGCGGTTGGCTTCGATCACGTCCAGATACGGGCTGGTGCCGGATTCATAGCGGGTCTTGGCAAGGCTGGCGGCGCGTTCCGCACTGGCGCGGGCGCGGTGCTGGGCCTCGGCGGAGACAGCAAGATTGCGGATGGAGGACAGGCTGCTTTCCACATCCGCCACGGCAGAAAGGAAGGCCTGGCGGTAACCGGCAAGAGCTTCATCATGCGCAGCCTTGGCCTTGTTCAGGTTGGCCACGTTTTTACCTCCG
>DASWXG010000150.1:0-2623 GCA_036405615.1 Prosthecobacter sp.
CCCTTTATCTGGAGTGGGAGAAGGAAATCGAGCACCTGACAGACGGCCCGGCCAATTTCAGGGACTTGCATGGCCTGGAGGCCTGGTTCCGCCAGCCGGATGCTCCCCGCCCGCCGCGCTGGAAGATGGCCCTGGCCACCTGGATCGGTGTGTATCCCACCAGCCTTGTGCTGGGCTCTTTGCTGGCGCCGCACCTGCATTCGTTGCCCAAACCGCTCTCTGCCCTCATCATCTCCGGCTGCATGGTGCTGTGTCTGACATGGCTGGTGATGCCGTATGTCACCAAGATGCTGCATGGCTGGCTGAGCCGGCGTTCCTAAGGGCGTAACAAACGATGAAAAATGAACTGCCAGCATTGCTTTGCCTGCTTGGTCTCGGCCTTTCGTGGCTGGCAGGGACAGTGTCTGCCGCAGAAGAGGCGGAGACAGCGCAGGCGGTCACAGATCCCTGGGACAGGGTGCCGCCCCGCAGCGATTCTTCGGGGCTGCAGACGTGGGGTTCGCCTGAATTTGCTGGCTGGACGATGAGAATGTCCGGCCATGCACGGACCATGGCCGAGGCCTACCGGAACCCTGACTTTGGGTTTTCGGAGGTGGATGAAGATGCCTGGATCCATCACCGCATCCAGGCTTTCATGCAGCTGGACCATGGCCGCGAGGCCACTTTGGCGGCCGAACTGACCTGGGGGGAAATGCAAGGCAAGCAGGGATCTCTGGCCCCGGTGGATGAAGACCGTGTGGACCTGCTGCAGCTGTACTTGCAACTTCGCTGGGAACTCGGCGATGCCGAGGTGGTGATGCGCGCGGGCCGTCAGGTGCTTTATTACGGGTCCGGCCGCTTGCTGGCGCACCGCGAAGGCGCAAACCAACGGCTCAGCCATGATGCACTGAGGCTGTCCTGGCGTCAAAACGGCTGGCAGGTGGATGTTTTGGCCGGGTCGCCTGTGAAGGTGCTGCCTCAGGAGTTCGACAACAGTTCGTATTTTCACCAAACCCGTCTCTGGGGAGTATACGCGACCGGGCCGTCTCCCTTTGGCAAGGGGCATGGCGTGGATCTCTACTACCTCGGTCTGTATCAGGAGAACAACCCGTTGCTGGTGGCTGGCGGTGGTGGCTCTGAGCATCGTCACACCTTCGGTACGCGATGGTTTGGCAACCCCCCCCGCTGGCAGTACAATCATGAGTTCATTCTGCAGACGGGCCGAAGTTCGGATCGCGACATCTGGGCCGGGGCGGTGAGCCTGGGCGCAGGCCGGATTTTCAAGGAAGTCATGTTTGAACCTTTGTTAGGATTCAAAGGGGACATGATCACCGGCGGACAGGGCAGCGGGACTGTCCACACCTTCAATCCGCTGTTTCAGGCGAACAATTATTTCAACGAGGGCGGTTTTGTCTCCCCGTCCAACTTGTGGAACCTCAACCCGTATCTCAGTTTCAAGCTGGCCCCCACCGTGGCCCTGACTCTGGGCGTGAATTTCCTCTGGCGTTTTGACCCTGATGACGCGGTGTATGGCCCTCCTTTCAATGAGCTGGCCGGGGCAGCACCGAATGGCGAGCGTTATCTGGGCACTGCCTACAATCTCTCTTTGGGCTGGGATCCCCACCCGGCCCTCAGCTTTTCATTGGGTCTGACCCATCACGAGGCCGGTCCCTCCCTTGCCGCTGTGGGCGGACAGAGTGTGGATTACCTGCAAATCGCCGCCCGTTTAGAGTTTTAGTTTTAGAATCCTAACCAACGATTGATACCATGTCCCTCGACACCACCACCACCGCAGATCTGATCCTCTACAACGGGCGCATCACCACCCTCGACCCCGACTATCCGGAAGCCAGCAACATGGCCATCGGTGGCGGCCGTATTCTCGGGCTGGATGAAGGGGAGGAGTATGAGGAGATTTCCACGCCGCAAACCCGGAGGATCGACCTGAAAGGACGGCGTGTGGTTCCCGGTCTTTACGACAGCCATTTGCATGTCATCCGCGGCGGTTTGAACTACAACATGGAACTGCGTTGGGACGGCGTTTCTTCCCTGGCCGACGCCCTGGCTTTGTTGAAGCTGCAGGCCGAACGCACACCGGCCCCGCAATGGGTGCGGGTGGTGGGAGGGTGGAGCGAGTTCCAGTTTGTTGAGAAGCGGATGCCAACGCTGGAGGAGATCAATGCAGCGGCACCGGACACGCCGGTTTTCATCCTCCATCTCTATTGTCATGCCTTGCTCAACCGTGCAGCGCTGAAGGCGGCAGGTTATGACCGCAACTCCCCCAACCCTCCCGGCGGGGAGATCCAGCGGGATAAAAACGGTGACCCGACCGGGCTGCTGATTGCCCGGCCCAACGCGATGATCCTGTACGCCACGCTGGCGAAAGGACCGAAACTGCCGTTGGAATATCAATACAACTCCACCCGCCATTTCATGCGGGAGTTGAACCGTCTTGGCCTGACGAGTGTTTGTGATGCTGGCGGCGGTTTCCAAAACTATCCGGAGGATTACGAGGTCGTCTCGGAACTGCACAAGCGCGGGGAACTCACACTGCGGATTGCGTACAATTTGTTTACGCAAAACAAGGGGCAGGAAAAGGCGGACTTCAGCCGCTGGATCGGCATGACAAAACCCGGGGCTGGGG
>DASWXG010000151.1:0-3134 GCA_036405615.1 Prosthecobacter sp.
TTCCTCAGCTTTGAGGACCATCTCATGCGCAATTTCGGCGCCGCCGAGCGGATGACCAAGATGATGGAGCGCTTCGGCATGAAGGAGGGGGAGGAACTGCAGCACCCCTGGCTGAACCGCAGCGTGGAGACCGCGCAGAAGCGCGTGGAGCAGCGCAACTACGTCTGGCGCAAGCGCGTCCTGGAATACGATGACGTCATGAACCAGCAGCGCGAGGTCGTCTACGAATGGCGCAACGACGTGCTGACCAGCAACGACACCCGTATCCTCATCAACGAGGCCGTGGAGAAGGGCATCACTGAGCGTCTCAGCGCCTTCGTGCCGAAGGAGAAGAGCGACGAGGAGCCCGACTATGAGAATCTCCTCCAGTGGGTGAACACCACCTTCCCGATCGGTCTGCGCGAGTTCGACGACGCCTTCAAGGCCATGAGCTTTGAGCAGAAGTCCGCCTTCCTGAAGGACAAGATCCTCGGCGCCTACGAGGTGAAGGTCGGCAACGCCAACCCCACCGCGCTGCAGGAGATCGAAAAGATGATCCTCCTCAACGCCATCGACCGTCTCTGGCAGGAGCATCTTTTCGCCCTGGACGCTTTGAAGGAAGGCGTCAGCCTGCGCACCTACGGTCAGAAGGATCCCGTCGTCGAGTTCAAGCAGGAGGCCTTCACCATCTTCGCCGAACTGATGAACAACATCAACGGCGAGGTCCTCGGCAATCTCTTCCGCAGCACTCAGCAGCTTGCCGCGTTCGAGCACTTCCTGGCCCAGCTTGCTCTCCAGCAGGGTGGCGCACCCATGCAGCAGGAGCGCGAGGAAGAAGAGGAAGAGGAAAAGCCCGCCGCTCCCGATCCCGCCAAGGACGGCCCGCGGCTGATCCTCCCCAGCTCCGTCTCCCGTCCCCAGGCCCGCCCCGCCGCCAACGTCGGCCGCAATGACCCATGCCCCTGTGGCAGCGGCAAGAAGTTTAAGCAGTGCTGCGGCCGGATTGCCTAGAGCAGCCCGGTTGCGTCGCAACAGGCTTCATCAACTCCCACGCGCCCTGCCTTCACCGGCAGGGCGCTCATGTTTCATCCCATGAGCCATTTCACCGTCTCCGGCCTGACGCGCGCCAGCCTGCTAACCCTGGCCGCGCTCATGGTCCTCCCCACCTGCGCCATCTACTATCTGCCCCTCAACGGCTGGTGGCTCTACGGCACCCTCTGCGTCCTCTCCGCCTCTACCTACCTAGCCTACTTCCTCGACAAACGCCGCGCCCAGACCAATGCCTGGCGCATCCCAGAGTTGCACCTTCACCTCCTGGAACTCATGGGCGGCTGGCCGGGGGCGTGGGTGGCCCAGCGGCACCTGAGGCACAAATCCTCCAAGATCAGCTACCAAGTGGTGTTCTGGATTATCATCGTGGCCTACCAGTTTGTGGCCCTTGAGTCACTCTGGGACTGGCAGATTTGTCAGGCGGTGATGTGGCATGTTTCGTGAAAAACGGGGAACTTGGGAGAGCTAAGGTTCAAGCATCGGGCAGTCATTGACAAAGTTGATAAACCATAAATACTATATTTATGGTTTATCCTATCCACGTGGGGATCTTCGCCCTGCTGCTTTTGGCTCAAGCGGGCACAGGCTTCTGGCTCATCAGGCGCCATAAAAAGAAGCAGAACAGCCGTCCTCCACTGGATCTCGCACTGGTACGCCAACCTGGAGAAAGCCTACGCATCCAGGCAGAAGAACTGTTGGAAAAAATGCTCGACCAAATCGTCATCGGGTCTCTTGCAGCCATGTTTGTCCTTGGGGCGGTGCCGTGGGCAGTCAAAAAGTTTTTTCCCCAGGCGGATTGGCTCTCACTGCTGGTAGGCACTTTTGCCTCGGTCGCGGCTGTCAGCGTTTGGTTCCTGCTCAGGGTCCGGTCTTTCGGTTTGAAACGGGCAAACGTCAGGCTTGGAATGGCAGGGGAGCGTGATGTGGCAGGCCACCTTCAAGCCTTGACGGCCAAGGGATATCAAGTGTTTCACGATGTGCCGATGGCTCATGAGAATGGTTTGGAAAACATCGATCATCTGGCTGTGGGACAGCACGGCATCGTGGTGGTCGAGACCAAGACGCGCAGTATCCCCACGGACCGCCCGCCGGGACGGCTGGAGGTGAGCTTTGACGGCACACGGCTGAAGTGGCCCCGGTTTGAGGATGATCAAAAAACGGTGCGACAGGTGGAGAGGTGCGCCAGATGGGTTGCCCGGAGAGTGCGCGAAACATTCCAGCTCGATGTTCCTGTTTACCAGATCATCGCCATACCTGGCTGGCAGGTGCTGCCGGGAAAAAGCCTCAACCCTCGGGTGATTAATCCAGGGGCAATCGCACTGGCCTTTGAAACCATGACCGATGACAAGCCTTGTGCCCTCAAGGCACCCCAGATCAAGAGCATCTCCAACCACTTCGAAGAGCTGTGCCGTCACACCCATTGGTAAAGAGGAGGTCGCGCGCGCCTCGGTCCTTCCGCTTGAAGCCCGCCCCAGGCCGCGCTCCCACGCCCGTGCCCGAGCGCACGGCGCGCCTGCTCACGTGGGATGCCGACAAAGGGTACGGCTGGCTCGATTGGGCGGGCAAGCAGGTGTTTCTGCATGCCAGAGACTATGCTGGCCCGCGTGGTGGGCCGGCCAAGGGGGAGGAGATCCTGTTTATCCTGGGGGCAGACCGGGAAGGCCGTCCATGTGCGAAATGGGCAAGACCTGTGCAGCCCTCATGGAGCATGGGCTCGCTTTTTCATGCGGCTCTATGGCTGGCTTCGCTGGTCATGCCAGCCTATGCCCTGCATCAGCAGCGGGTGCATCCCGCGCTTGCTTCCGCCGTGGCGCTATGCCTCTCGGCCGTGACATACATGGCTTATGCCAACGACAAGCGCCGAGCCCTGGCCGGGGATTGGCGCATCACCGAGGCGACCTTGCACATGCTGGAGCTTCTGGGGGGCTGGCCTGGCGCCTGGATCGCGCAAAGACGCCTCCGGCATAAGTGCTCCAAAGTCAGCTATCAATGCATCTTCTGGGCGACCATTTTTATCCATCAGTTTGTGGCTTTCGATTCGCTGTCAGACTGGTCTCTCAGCCGCCCCATGATAGCCAGGGCTGTTGAGTGGGGTGTCGATTTCT
>DASWXG010000152.1:0-9506 GCA_036405615.1 Prosthecobacter sp.
AGTACAAGGACTTTTTCCTCAAGGCTTTGCCAGAGGGGCTGCCGCTGCTCACCGCCGCTGAGGCTTCCATTCCTGCCGATGCGGTCAAGGTGGTGCCTCAGGGCGGAGGCAAGAAGAAGGCCGCTGCGAAGAAGTAGGCGCGTCTCCCCAAGAAAAAAAGCCCGGTCCGCGAATTTGCGGACCGGGCTTGAGTGAAAAAGAGAGGTGCGACCCGGACAGGCCGGATTGCACAGACGCTTTTGGATTTACTTGATCTCGGTGGCCCAGAAGGTCTGCCAGTCGTCGAGGTTGTTCAGGTCCACAGCGCCGGGGTTGACGCTGCCATCGTCCGGAAGGCCCACGGCCTCCAGGATGCCCTGGCGCACATCGTCGCCATGGATGTAGCCGGTGACGGCCTGGTTGTGCTTGTAGATGTCGGCCTGGGTGAGTTTGGCCCCAGGGTAGTTTTTCACCCACGCTTCAAACTGGACGTAGGTGGGCTTGGTGGCGATGAAGGCCAGGAAGTCTTCCTCTTTGATGCCCAGGTGGCCGAGGGTCATGCCATCATAGCCCTTGCCGCAGCCGGGGTAGTCCGCATGCAGCTTGCCGGCAGCAGCGAGGGAGGCCTTCTGCCACAGGCGGGGCAGGTGAAGGACGCCCAGAGGACCGGCGATGCCGGAAGAGATAAGTGGAACGATTTGGCTCATGGTTTTGGAATGAGAGGATTTCTGGTTCTCGAAAGGGCAGGGGATGCCTGCCGCTCCATCAAACGTCCGTGGCTGGTGGGCTTGGTCAAGAAATGCGGTGTCGAAATGTGGTGACACGCCTTCCTTTAGGCCTCTTCCGAAACAGGAAGGTGTGGAAAATAAGTATTTTTATGCCTCAGGAATCCAGACAAGGCTTGAGGGATGAAGCGGGTGCAAGCTGTGGAAGCCCGGCCAGGCAAGGGATTGCCCGGGTGCAGGCGGACCGCACAAAAGGCGCGCGCCGCAAGGCTGCGGCTGTGAAAAGCCTGTTGCCATGCCAGGGGCAGTTGCTAGACTCGCGCGCTTTATTTCCGGTCAACCATCCGGCGTTTCCCGACCTCAACTCCCATGAACTCGCTCCTCCTCGAAAAAGGCGTCCTGGTTTCCCTTGCCCTGGCGGCAGTAGGGCTGGCCTTTGCCATCCTGCTCATCCGCCAGATCATGGCCTCGTCGCCCGGCAATGAAAAAATGGCTGAAATTGGCGGTGCCATCCAGCAAGGGGCCAAGGCCTATCTCAGCCGCCAGATTCGTGCGGTGAGCATCATCGCCGTGATCATTTTCGGGGTGGTCTGGTACACCCGCGACGGCGTTTCCAGTGCCGGGTTTGTGGTGGGGGCTGTCTGTTCCACGATCGCCGGTTACATCGGCATGATGATTGCCGTGCGTGCCAACGTGCGCACCGCCTGGGCCGCCAGCGTGGGTTCCCACCCGGCCCTGAAGGTGGCCTTCAACGGCGGTGCCGTGACCGGCCTGCTGGTGGTGGCTCTGGGCCTGCTGTCCGTGGGCGGCTTCTACCTGGTGGTGGAAAAAATGTATGGGGCCAAGCCTGCAATTGATGCCCTGGTGGGCCTCGCCCTTGGGTCTTCCCTCATCTCCGTCTTCGCCCGTCTGGGCGGCGGCATCTACACCAAAGCGGCCGACGTGGGCGCTGACCTGGTGGGCAAGATTGAGCAGAACCTGAACGAAGACGATCCGCGCAACCCCGCCACCATCGCGGACAACGTGGGTGACAATGTGGGCGACTGCGCAGGCATGGCGGCGGACGTCTTTGAAACCTACGCAGTCAGCCTCATCGGCGGTGTGCTGGTGGGCCATCTCACAGGGCCTGAAAACAATCACGCCGTGCTGGTTTATCCCTTCGTGCTTTGCGGTCTGGCCATCATCGCCTCCCTGCTCGGCATCGGCTGGGTGAACTTCGTGAAGCAGAAAGCGACCGCCTCCCTGGTGACGGGCGTGGCTGTGGCAGGCATCGTTTCCGCCGGTCTGTTCAAGTGGGCCACCAGCGCCATGTTCCCGGAAGGTGTCACCCTCTCCGGCAAACTGGTGACTGCGGATGACCTGTTTTATTGCTCCCTGGTCGGCATCGTCATGACCTTCGCGGTGGTGTGGATCACCAACTACTTCACCAGCACAGCTCACGCTCCGGTACGCCGCATTGCCAAGGCCTCTGAAACCGGACATGCCACGAACATCATCGCGGGCATCAGCGTGGGCCACCACGCCACCCTGCTGCCAGTGCTGGCCATCGCCGCCTCCATCTGGGGCACCTGGGAAATGGGCGGCCTGTATGGCATCGCCATCGCTGTGGTTTCCATGCTCAGTCTTAGTGGCATCATTATCTCGCTGGATGCCTTCGGCCCCATCACCGACAACGCCGGCGGCATCGCTGTCATGTCCGGTCTGCCGGAAGACGTGCGCAAGATCACCGATGAGCTGGATGCCGTGGGTAACACGATGAAGGCTGTGACCAAAGGCTATGCCATTGCCTCTGCCGGCCTCGCCGCCATGGTGCTTTTCGGGTCCTATGTGGAGGAGGTGAAAGCCGCGCTGAACCTTGAAGTGCTGGTCTTTGACCTGATGAATCCGAAGGTGATCATCGGCATGTTCATCGGCGGTCTGCTGCCGTATCTGTTCACCGCCTTCGGCATGGACGCCGTGGGCAACGCCGCCGGTGCCGTGGTGCGTGAAGTGCGCCGCCAGGTGGCCGCCAAGCCGGGCATCCTCACCGGGAAAGACATTCCTGAGTATGGCCAGTGCGTGGACATCGTGACCAAGGCCGCGCTGCGCCAGATGATCGTTCCGGCCCTGCTGCCCATCGTTTTTGTGGTGGGAGTGGCCTTCCTGGGCAAGGAGGCCCTGGGCGGTCTGCTCATCGGCACCATCGTTACTGGCCTGTTTGTCGGCATTGCAATGACGAGTTCCGGCGGTGCCTGGGACAACGCCAAGAAGTATGTGGAAGAAGGCAACCATGGCGGCAAAGGCAGTTTTGCCCATGCTGCGGCCGTGACCGGTGACACCGTGGGTGATCCTTACAAGGACACTTCCGGCCCAGCCGTGAACCCGATGATCAAGGTGGTGAACGTGCTGGCCATTCTGATCATCCCGCTGTTCTTCAAATAGTCCTTCCCGTCAGGCTCCATCCCTGACCTGGCAAAAAGGCCGCCCTTTCTGGGGCGGCCTTTTTTGTGTGGTTCCCCCGCGCTGCCGGGGGGGAAGAAATGCGAACCACGACCCTTCCGGAACTGTCTTAGGAACGGTGTGGTCTTTTCAACTGCGCATCCGCTCGATGGTGCGGTTGCGTTCCCGGCGCCATTCCGTGCGGTGGTTTTGAGCCCATTCATTGAGGGCGCGCTCGAAACCCACGTCCCGGCCTTCCTTTTCACTCACCAGCCATTTGTGGCGGAGGATCTGGTCTAGCTCAGCCTTAAACTCAGTGTAAGGATTTTGGGTGGCGGCGGGCATGGCTGGTCTTCTTAGACTCAGAATTCGCAGCGATGTTGCAAATTGAGGGCAAATTCTGGAAAATTGACCCCGGCAAAGAAAGACAATGACAAATGTCCAGGCTGGGCTATAACGTGCAGGCTCAACCGAATCGTCACGCGCCGGAGTAGCTCAGTGGTAGAGCATCGCATTCGTAATGCGAGGGTCGCGGGTTCAAATCCCGCCTTCGGCTCCATTCGCCTTCCAGGCAATGACACCAGAGCCCGAAACGCCCCGTGCCAGCCGCAATCGTCGGCGGGGTGATTTTGTCGGCCTCCTTCCCAAACTGGCAGGTGCTGCTGCCGTGGTGGTGGCCATTGCGTTCTTTATCAATCGCGGCATCCACCACCTGGAGCGCAGCCCGCCCATCCAGCCGGAGTATGCCCAGCCCAAGGCGGCCGCTGCCACCCCCGCAGCCCTGGTCGAAAAAGCGCCTCCGGTGCAGGGAATCCAGGACTTGGAGGCCAAGCGCAGCCGTATTGAGAAGATGCTGAAGAGCTTTTTTCAAACTGTCGCTTTGGACGAAAAAGCCGGTTTGGTGCGGGATGCGGAACGGGTCAAACCCCTGATGCAGGCTTACTATGCGCGCAATCCCCTGCGTGCCCGGATGGTGCAGGGGCTGGGGACTCTGCAGTCGGTCGGAGAAAGGGGGCACCGCCTGGGTTACATCCAGGTGCTTTTCAGCGGTGGAAATCCTCAAAGCATCATCATTGAAGAAATATCGGACGGCGAGTTCCGCGCTGACTGGGAAAGTCTGGTCCGCTATGGAGACATGAGCTGGGAGGACTTTTTGAAGGAGAAGCCCCGGCAGCCGGTGCTGATGCGGGTCATCGGCAGCCGCAGCACCGCCCCTCCTGCCGGGGGCAGGGCGTGGCTGGAAATCTTCAGCCCGGGGCATGACAAGGCGGTGAAAGCTTTTTATGACCCGGAGGACCCAGGCCTAAGGCCCCTGCTGGATCAACTTGAGGTCGGCAGCGGGAAAAATGTTCCTCTGACGCTCAGACTGTGTTATTCGGAGCTTAAATTAAATGCAGTCTCTGTCTGCATCGCAGGCGTTGAAGGCAAAGGCTGGCTGATACTAAACTGACAGGAGGAGCGAATACGTGAGCAAGACCCATTCATCCAAGTCCAAAGCCGCATCCCAAAAATCCCCTGGCAAACCGACGGGCCAAAAGGCTGCGGTCAAGAAAGTCGCTCCCCCCAAAAGTTCCAAAGCACCGGCCAAGGCCGTGAAAAAAACTGCTCCGGCACCGGCGAAGAAAGCGGCTGGCAGCAAGCCTGCACCTGCCAAGAATCCGGTGCCTGCCAAAAAAGCGGCGGCGAAAAAGGCGGCCCCAGCCAAGAAGGCAGCCCCTGTCAAAAAGGCCCCGCCGGTGAAGAAAGTGCCCGCAAAAAAAGCCGTGGCGGCCAAAAAATCGCCCCCAGCCAAGAAAGCCACAGTCCCTGTGAAGAAGGTGGCTGCCCCGGCTAAAAAGGCCCCGGCCGCAAAAGGTAAACCGGCACCTGCCGGAAAAGCCCCCAAGGCCGTTGTTAAAAAAGCTGAGCCTGCGAAGAAGCCTGCACCGCCGCCCCCTCCGGCGCCGGCGAAGAAGGTCAAGGCTGCGCCTGCCCCGAAGGCAGTTGCTGCACCTGCGCCCGTTTCTTCAAAGTCTGCCGAGGCACCCGCTAAGGCTGCCACTCCCGTTGCCGCACCTGCTCCGGCTCCGGAGGTTAAAGCCATAAAGCCTGCGGCCCCGACGGGCTCCAAAAAGAATGGGGCCAAGCAACCTCCCGCGCCTGCCGTGGTGACGGAGCCACTGGCCCCGCCGCGCCGTCCTGTGATTTCGGATGAGAAGCCAGTGCCGACCAAAACGGGGGCGCTGTTTTATGATTCCCACATGCACACGCCCCTCTGCAAGCACGCCTGGGGCGAGCCGGAAGAGTATGCGGCCCAGGGCCTGAAAGCAGGTCTGAAGGGCATCATCTTTACCTGCCATTGCCCAATGCCGGACGGCTTCTGGCCGACGGTCCGCATGTCTGACGGCGAGTTTGATACTTATGTGTCACTGGTCCAGCGGGCGGCTGAAGCTTACAAAGGCAAGCTGGAAGTCGGCCTTGGCCTGGAGAGCGAGTTTTTCCCCGGCCACGAAAAATGGATCGAGAAACTCCACCAGCGCGCTGACTTTGACTACATCCTGGGCGGCCTGCACTGGCAGTCCAAGGAGTATCTGGCCAAGTTTGAGACCGGCACCATTGAAAACTTCCGCCGCATCTATTTTGAGCATCTGGCCCAGAGCGCCGAGTCTGGCCTGTATGATTGTGTGGCTCACCCGGACCTGGTGAAAAACTACCACCCGGACTCGTGGTGCTTTGCCATCATCAAAAACACCGTGTCCAGTGTCCTCGACCGCATCGCCAAAACCGGGGTGGCCATGGAACTGAACACTTCCGGCCTGAACAAGAGCTATTCGGAGATGAACCCCGGCAACGAGATGCTGCGAATGATGGCGGAGCGGAAGATCCCTGTGGTTCTCGGCAGCGACGCCCACAAGGCGCTGCGGGTCGGCGAGCATTTCATCACCGCTCTGAACAATCTCAGTGATGCGGGTTATGAAGAAGTGAGCTACTTCCAAAAGCGCCAGCGCATCGACCTGAAGATTCCAGACGTGCTCTCAAGCCTTCGCAAGGCCATTGACGCCAACGCCTGAGCTTCCTGCTCCTCAGTTTTTCTCACCTCTGCAACCCCGTGTCTGCCCAGGCACGGGGTTGCTTTTTCCGGAGAAGTCCGCTTTGCAGGTCGCTGCCCGCATGTTCTCGGGTAATGCCTTTTGCGGCTCGTATTAAAGTGTCATTCGAGATGCATCTAATAAAGAAGGCGAAAAATCAGAACCTTCCCTTTTCCCGCCCTCGTAGCTTTTCTGGTTTCTCACAAAGGAATCAGTCTAGGATTAATTTGAGTCACTAAAAAGTGTCTTAGCAGTGGCTTGCGGGCACGCCCGGGGACCGCTATTGAACACGCCCTCCAACCCATGATTTCTTTTCCTGACAGTCCAGTAGCCGTCCTCTGCAGCGGTGGCGATGCCCCCGGTATGAACGCCTTTCTCCGTGCTGTGGTGCGGCTGGGACTGAACCGCCACCGGGTGCCGGTGCTGGGCATCCGGGACGGCTATCGTGGTCTGGTGCGCGCCGCCAAGACCGCCAATGTGGACAGCGAGGCCCTGGTGCGCCTGAAGCAGGAAGTCACGGCCAATCCTGGCAAACGCGGATTGATCGATTCCCAGCAGAGCATCATCCAGATGGATCATGCGAGCGTCAGCGGCATCATGGGGAAGGGGGGCACCATCCTGGGATCCGCGCGCTGTCTGGACTTTCACAAACCGGAAGTCCGTTCTGGGGCCATCCAGCTGCTGAAAAACCTGGGTGTGAAGGCTCTGGTGGTGGTGGGTGGTGACGGCTCCCTCACCGGTGCCAAACTGCTGGCTGCTGAGAGCGACCTGCGGGTGATTGGCGTTCCGGCGACGATTGACAACGATCTGCAATTTACCGAGATGGCCCTGGGGGTGGACACTGCGGTGCATACACTGGTGTGGGCGGTGGATCACTTCATTGACACGGCGCGCAGCCACCGCCGGGTGATGGTGCTGGAAACCATGGGCCGTGAGAGCGGTGACCTGGCCCGCATGGCGGCACTGGCCTCCGGTGCGGAAATGGTGATCACCCCGGAAGGCGGCCCGCTGACAGAGCAGGCCATGGTGAACTATGCGGAGGAAATTGAAGGAGCCATGACGCGCGGTCGCGGCCACGCCATTGTCCTCATCGCTGAAGGCGTGAAGTTTGACCCGCCGCAATCCCGCAACGGCGCTTACATTCTGCGCGATGCTTTTCAGAAGTACTTCCAGCGCGAAGGGGCCCCTTTCCAGGACCTGGAAGTTCGCCCATCTGTGCTTGGCCACCTGCAGCGCGGCGGCCACGCGACTCCTGGGGACTGCATCCTGGCGGCGCGGTTTGCTGAAAAGGCCTGGCAGGCGATTCTGGATCCCAACTCCGCCAACGGCATCACGGCCTTGCAGCATAACAAGGTGGAAATCGTGCCCTTTGGCAGCCCGGATCTTCCGGAACGTGCGCGCTATTCGGCCGAGATGGACCGCCTGCACGACGATCTGAGTTCGTGGTGAAGATAAACCCAAGCTGGAACCGGGCGTTAAGGCAATGCCCGTCAGTTTAGCGCCTGCAAACGGCCGACTTGAGACGCTGCCATGGTGTTGTTAGTTCCTCTGATGGGGGAAATAGCAGGCTGCCCCAGCCGTGATCGTGGTTCTCATGCCTTCCGCCATTCAAAGGGGCCAGCTCTAGAATGGCGGCATGCAGGGCTGTCTCGGAGATCACGTTCCAGTCGCTGCTCCAGCCATGGCCACCGGTCATCATTATAAAACCCGCCCCGGCGGTGTGGACAAAGGTGGTCATCCCTTCACCGCCTTCGTCCAGGTCATTGTACAGAGAAAGCTCGACCCCCTTTCGCAAGAGCGTCGCTAGCAACAGGGAGGCTTCGTGCTCATGACCCGGGGACAGGCCAACATAAAGAAGGTTAGGCCGGGGCTTCTTTCCGGGCCTGACATGCAGGCACCCGCATTCTTGAAGAAGGCTGTGCAGGGAGCCGGATGCCATGACTGATAAAGATGAAAATGAAACAGGCCAGACGGAGGAATCTCCTCCAGTCTGGCCCGCCTTCAGAAGGTTATCAATCCGTTCAAACGGCTTCCGAGCACTCGGCCTTGAGCAAGTCGCCCAGGTTTTCGCGGCGGGAGATCATCTCCACCTTGCCGTCCGGTTCGAGCCAGAGCTGCGGAGCCTTGCCGATGGAGTTGTAGTTGCTGCTCATGGCATAACCATAAGCACCGGCATCGTGCAGCACCAGGAGGTCGCCGGCTTCCGGCAGCGGAAGCTGGCGCGGCTGCAGCAGTTCCTGGTCATCGCGGGTGAAGACGTCGCCGCTTTCGCAAAGCGGGCCTGCCACCACGATGGGTTCCTCTGTGCGGACGGCACCGTCGTGCGGCAGCACGGTGATGCGGTGGAAGGAACCGTACATGGCCGGGCGGACGAGATCCACAAAGCCGGCATCCACCATGACGAACTTCACGCCGGAGCCCTTTTCATTGTCGCGGGTTTCCTTCACGTCGGTGACGCGGGAGACGAGGTTGCAGGTGGGGGCCACATAGTAGCGGCCGGGTTCGATCTCGAGACGGATCTCGCGGCCGGCGGCTTTGTTGAGCAGGGCGTGGCAGTTGGCAAAGAGATCCTTCAGGCGGTCCAGCGGCACTTTGACGGAAGGGTCGCGGTAATTGTGGGGAATGCCGCCGCCCAGGCTCACGGCGCGCAGTTCTGGAAGCTGGGGCAGGAAGGAGGCGAACTCCTCGGCCAAACGGGTGAGGTTCTCAACCAGTTCATCAAACTGCGGTCCGCTGCCGATGTGCGCGTGCAGCATGTGGATGGCGAAGCCGGCCTCCTGGGCGGCTTGGTTGATCTTGGCGAAGTCCTCAAACCAGATGCCGTGCTTGGAACTCGGGCCGCCGGTGTCGCAGGCGTTTACATGGCCATGGCCGAAACCGGGGTTCACACGCACGGAGATGCCGCCTTTGTAACCGGCCAGGGCGAGATCGCGGATCTGGCCGGGGCTGCCGATGTTGGGCAGCACGTTGTGCTTCAGCACCACATCCAGGGCGTTGTCGCGGAAGACGTCACAGGTCAGGCAGACCTCGGCGGGGTCCTGGCCTCCCTGGTAACCGGCGGCGAGGGCGCGCAGGACTTCGTTGCCAGACACGGCGTCGATGCCGATGCTTGCGGCCTTCATCTCCTTCAGGACCTTGGTGGCCGGGCAGGACTTCATGGCGAAGCGTGCATGGACCCCCGGTGTGCTGGTGATGTACTGGATGTCCGCGATCCGTTTGCGCAGCAGATCTGCATCGTAGATCCAGAACGGCGTGCCCACTTTCTGGGCCAATGCGGGAAGGAGGTCGGTCTTCGGATTCATTGAAAAATGTAGCC
>DASWXG010000153.1:0-3541 GCA_036405615.1 Prosthecobacter sp.
AATGCGCGAGATCTGGTTGTGATAGGTGACGCCTCCTTCTGCCACGGCGGTAGCCGGAGTTTTGAGATCCAGTGCGCAGCCTGGGGCCGTGGTGGCGGCAATGGCAGGGGCCTGGCCGTTCAGCATCGCAGCCAGAGCGTCGCGAAGGTACGTTTTGTTAGGCTTGTCCTTGGAATAGCCAAGGCCGTACTGGTCATTGATGGCTCCCCGGAAAACCAGGGTGCGCGCAGCGTCCAGAAGGAACACTTCGGTCGTGGTGGTGGCTGCCAGTGAAGCTGACAGGCGGCTGTCTGAATCGTGAACCACGGGCGAGGAGAGCCCGTGGCTTTTGACGAACTGGGCAATGTCGTCAGCAGACTCTGCTGCCACCGGGCAAACCAGCAGCATCCGCACCTGCATGGAGGCGGCATCTTTTTCCAGCCGCGCCAGTTCGGGGGCCAGTTTACGGCTGATGGGGCAGGTGGCTCCGAAGAAGGCAATGATGAGACCTTTGTCATCACCAATTCTATCCTTCAGTCCATGGGATGTTCCCTGGAGGTCGGTGAGCAGGAGATCAGGAACGAGATGGCCGACCCCGTGCTCTGAGGCTTTCAGAATGGCCGGAGCTTCGGTGAGGGCAGGATCCTGGTCGGCAGGTTTAACAGGAAGTGCGTTTTCTGCTGGGGCGTCCTTGCCCTTCTTCTGCCTGAGACGCATCATCGCTTCGGAGGCTTCGGCCAGTGTGACGCTGCCATTGCCGTCCTGGTCGAGAAACTTCATCCAGCGTTTCTGCGGCAGTTCGTCCGCCGTCAGCAGGCCGTCGCCATTCTTGTCGAGGTTGTCGAATTCGGCGATGCCTGTCTTGCCGGCTTTGGTGCTTGCGGCCTTGGCGCGTTCTGCGCGTGAAACAGCTTCTTTGGCCTCCTCCAGGGTCAGGTGGCCGTTGCCATCCAGGTCCAGTTTGGGGAGGTAGTCGGCCTGTTGCATTTCCTCTCCGGCGATCTTGCCGTCCCCGTCCTTGTCAAAGGCCCGGAACTTTTCCTCCACGATGGCCAGTTGGGCGCAGGCCTGGGAGGCGACCAGAAGGGATGACAGAAGGAGAAAGCGTTTCATGGATTGACGGTGAGTGACCTGGCCGTGATGCCTGTATGACAGCCTGTGGCTGCTTTTCTATCACGCCGGAAACAAACCGGATCAGTCCTTCCGTAAAGTGCCGCTGCTGAGGATCCGGGCGCGGAGCCCGCCATTGCCTTTCATGGCCTCTTCGGCACCGGGAGCCAGCGCCTCGTCCATCCAGTAGCATGGCCTGCATTCCTCCGTGCCGAGAAAGCGGATGCCCTGCAGTTCAAACTCCTGCCCGATCAGGCTGTTGAGGTCCATTCCCTGGGTGATGACATTGCGGCGGAAGATGGAGGGATCCGCATCCGCAGTCTGAAACTTCTCACACAGGCGCTCATACTCTTCCTGGGCAAAGAAGGTGATCTGACCTTTGTAGTCCTCTTTGTGGCCGAGAAACCGGTCACCAGCGAGGCCTTTTCCCGCCACGCATTCTACAGAGTCCACTTCCACCATGGGGGCTTTGCCTGCTGGCATGCCGTGATGGCCGAAGTAGTTGTGCTCCGGAGAGATGTAGATGTGACGGATCTGCATAGTGGCACCATCGCCCAGAGCAGGGGACAAGCCAAGGGGTGAATGAGGCGTTGCATCCGGGCGCTGTTTTCGGGAGTAGTGTTGCCATGAGTTCAGACAGAATCCTCCGGGTGGGCATCGTGGGCGCGGGCGGCATTGTGAAGCAGCGGCATCTGCCGGGGCTGCGCGCGTGGCCCAACGTAAAAATCACGGCCGTGGCCAACTCCTCCCTCGCCAGTGCCGAGGCGTTCTGCCGCGATTTTGCGCCCGAGGCCCGGCCCATCGCCCGCTGGGAAGACGTGGTGGACACTGAGGACGTGGACATCGTCTGGATCGGCGCTCATCCTTACATGCATCATGACGTGACGGATTTTGCCCTACAGTGCGGCAAGCATGTCTTTACCCAGGCACGGATGGCGGCCACTTTGCAGGAGGCGGAACACATGTGGGAATGTGCCCAGAGCCACCCGGATCTGGTCACCGCCATCTGCCCGGCTCCCCAGGGCATGAAATCGGGCGAGATGGTGAAAAAACTCCTGGCCGAAGGTGCCATTGGCAAACCGCATCAGGCGCTGCTTCACAGTTTTAACAGCGCCTGGCTGGATGCCAGCCAGCCCGCTCATTGGCGGCAGCGCACCGAGGTCAGCGGCATTCAGATTCTGACCCTGGGCATCTTCACGGAGGTTTTGCAACGCTGGTTAGGTCACGTGACCGAGGTGGAGGCCCGCGGCAGCGTGGTGACTCCGCAACGCCAGGGGTATGAGGTGGAGACGCCGGATTTTGTCAACGTGCTGGCCAAGTTCCGCAGCGGCCTGGAGGCCACACTTCTGTTCAGCGGCGTAGCCGCCCATGCGCCCACGGACAAATTGTGGCTCTTTGGCAGCGACGGGACGCTGAGCTATGATTTCGTCACGGATGAAGTGGCTCTGGGCAAACCGGGCGGAAAACTGGAACCCGTGCCTGTACCCTATGAGATGCAGCGCGAATGGACGGTGGAGAAAGATTTCATCCAGGCAGTTCTGGACCCCTCCGCTCCCCGTCCAAAACCGGACTTCACCGAAGGTGTGTGCTACATGCGGGTGGTTGAGGCGGTCTGGCAGGCCATGGAAACCCGCGCAGCCGTCAAGTGTGCCTGACGGGCAGACTTACGGGTCCTGGCCTGCAGTCCATTTCACGGCATGGGCAATGAAGGTCTCCATGCCTGCCTGCTGTTCCGGGTGCGGGCTGCTGCAGAGCACGCGCCCTTTTCCATAGACACCGGCGACCATGGCTGGGGAACCCGTTTGAATGCCGGCGGGAGCGCCGTTTTCGGCCAGCTCTGAGCGGAACACGGCGAGTGTTTCAAAATCCGGAACACCAGCGTTTGCCGCCGCATCAAACACTGGCCCGTTGGCATAACGGATGTCCAGAAGCCCGGCAGGCATCTTTAAGATTTCACGGCCTCTAGGGGTGAATTCGATCTTCACATCGCCCACGCCGCGCGCCCATTTGGAGGATTTGGTTTTGGCATCCAGCACATGCAGGCCCCAGGAGAAACCTTCGCAGGCCAGATAGTTCCCCGCACAGATACCGACGTAACCTCCCCCGGCCTGGATAAAGCGCCGCACTTGTTCCCGGCCACTGAGGCCCAGTGTGCCCGCCTGCTTCCCACCGCTGCCGCCAGTGAAGATAACGACATCAAAATCCCTGAGGCCGCCCTCGCGGATCAGGGCCGGTTTGACAGCTGTCACGCTTACGCCAGGGACATCCTTCAACAGTTCTGTGCAGCGGGGCACACCTTTTCCAAAGCTGCCGTAGTCGTCAAAGAGCGCGACACGCACCTGGTTCTTGGCTGGCCGGACAGGCGGGCATTCCGGCAGGGGTATCCACTCAATGGGAAGCGCCTGGGCTGCCTCAGACTTGGGGCGTTTGCCAACGATGCTCCACTGGGTTT
>DASWXG010000154.1:0-3702 GCA_036405615.1 Prosthecobacter sp.
GTTGATGTCGCATGTCTCTGCTTACCTTTGTCCTTTCCTCTGCGCGGCACTACTGGCGCGGGCACCTGGGATTGCTGCTCGGGGCCTTTCTGGCCTCGGCCATTCTCAGCGGATCGCTCCTGGTGGGAGACTCCGTGCGGGCGAGCCTGCGCCGGGTGGCTGAACTACGGCTGGGCCAGGTGGAAACCGGTGTGCTGGGGGGGGACCGCTGGTTCACTGCGGATCTGGCCCGCAAGGCCGGGGCCTCTCCGGTCATCGTCGCCATCGGCTCGGCAGCCAGTTCCAATGGCAAGGTCCGGGTGAATGGTACGCAGGTGCTGGGCGTGGAAGAAGGCTTTTGGAAAATGAGCCGCAGCGGCAAGGCCATCCCTCTCGGCCAGGGGCAGATTGCGCTGAATGAACCGCTGGCAAAGAAGCTGGGAGCCAAGGCCGGGGACACCGTCCTGGTCCGCCTGGAACGGCCCAGCGCCATCTCGCGGGATGCCCCGCTGTCTGGCAGCACCAATGAAGATGTGTCCCTCCGCCGAAGTGTAGCGGCAGTCATCAGCCCGGAGGACTTCGGGGCCTTTCAACTGGCGGCTTCACAGGTGTCTCCAGACACGGTCTTTGTCCCCCTGGCTGATCTGCAGACCCAGGTGGAAATGGATGACAAGGTGAATGCCATGCTGTCCGCCTCCCCCGCCTTGGTGACGGAAAGCTACCGCCTGGAAGCCGCCAAAACCCTGCCTGACTTTGCCCTCAAGCTAAAACCCGTGGAGGCACCGGCCAAGGAATGGGAAATCAGCACAGACCGGGTTTTCATGGACCGTTCCCTGGCAACGGATCTGCTCAAGCGCCCGGATTCCTATGGAGTGTTGACCTACCTCGTCAACGGCATCACCTCAGCCAAAGGCGGCACGCCTTACTCCATGATCACGGCCACGGACCGGCTGAAGGTCAAACCTTCGGAAATCATCATTACCCAGTGGCTGGCAGAGGATCATAACCTCGTGGTCGGAGACAAGGTGGACATCCGCTACTTTGTCGTCGGTATTGGCCGCGAGCTGAAGGAACAAACCGCCAGCTTTACGGTCAGCGGCATTTTGCCCATGACAGATCCGAATGTGACGCGGGCCTGGACACCAGATTTCCCGGGTGTGTCAGATGTGGATAATTGCCGTGACTGGGATCCCGGCATCCCCATGGACACCAAGAAGATCCGCGACAAGGACGAGAAGTACTGGGATGATTACAAGGGCACGCCCAAGGGTTTCATCAGCCTGGAAGACGGGCAGAAGCTCTGGGCCAACCGCTTTGGCGAACTCACTTCCGTGCGACTACCTTTCGCTGCCGCGGCAGACGAAGCGACGCTCGCGAAAGACCTCACCACCGGGCTGGCGCTGGCGGACATCGGGTTGACACCTGTGGACTTCAAGGGCCAGGCCTCCGCCGCCGCCAAGGGCAGTGTGGACTTTGGCGGCCTGTTCATCGGCCTCAGCCTGTTCCTCATCGCCGCCGCGCTCATCTTTGCCGCCCTGCTCTTCCTGTTCACGCTGGAGCGCCGCTCCGCCCAGGTGGGGCTGCTTCTGGCCATGGGCTGGACACGCCAGATGGTGCGACGCTCTTTGTTAGGTGAAGCCGGGGTCCTCGCCATCATCGGCGCGCTCCTGGGCGTGGTCGGTGGCGAGGTTTACACCAAACTGGCGCTTCAGGGCCTGGGCGGTGCCTGGGCCGGGGCTTCCCAGGGGTTGCCGCTCATTTATGCCGGCAGCGCCGCCACGAAGGCGGGCGCAGGCATCGGCGCCGTCCTGGTGGTTTTGCTCACCCTGGGCTGGACCAGCCGCCGCCTGTTCAAGGCACCGGCCCGCGAGCTTCTCGGTTCTTGGGCACCTGAGGAAACCGGACCCACAAAGCAAGCTGCGTGGCGCAAACTGATGCCCTTCCTTTGGTTAGGCGGAGCTGCCGCGCTGATAGCAGCAGGGTCGCGTGCCACGGCACCGGAGGCGGTGGCCGGCATGTTCTTCGGCAGCGGATTTCTGCTCCTGATGGGCGGCCTCTCTCTGGCGCGCCGCTGGATGCTGCGCAACTCCGGCCTGGCCGCCGCTCTGTGGCAGATCGGCCTCCGCAACATCTCCCGCAGACCATCCCGCAGCCTGGCGGTCATGGGCATGATGGCCGGGGGCATCTTTCTGGTGACCGCCGTGAACGCTTTCCGCATGAGCGCCGGAGATGTGGCCAAACCCACCTCAGGCACGGGCGGCTTTGCCCTGGTGGGTGAGTCTTCTCTGCCCGTGTATGAAGACCTGAACACGCCAGCCGGGCGCGATGCCTTCGGCCTGGATGAGGAATTGTTGAAAGGCGTGACCATTGTCCCCTTCCGCGTCCGCCAGGGGGATGACGCCAGTTGCTTGAACCTGAACCGGGCGCAGAAACCGGTGCTGGTAGGGGTGGATCCCGCCCGTCTGGAGGGCCGTTTCAGCTTTGCAGGCAAGGGCAGTTGGACCTTGCTGAAGGAGCCGCTGCAGGCTGTTGCCGACCAGGCCACCGCCATGTGGGGGCTGGGGCTTGGCGTGGGAGATGCCCTCGCCTACCAGGACGCTTCCGGTGCGTCTATCCAGGTGAAGCTTCAGGCCATGCTGGCCGGTTCGGTTCTCCAGGGCAAGATGATCATCAGCGAGCAGGCCTTTCTGTCGGCCTACCCCGACACAGCGGGCTACCGCTTCTTTTTGATCGATGCCCCTGCGGACCGGCTGGAAGAAGTGAGCGCCCACCTGACTCGCCAGTTGGAACCCCGTGGCCTGGCCCTGGAGTCCGCCAAAGACCGGCTGGAGACTTTCATGAGCGTTCAAAACACCTACATCGGCATCTTCACCATTCTGGGCGGCCTCGGTGTCCTGCTCGGCACCGCCGGTCTGGGCATCCTGGTGGCCCGCCATGTCCTGGAACGGCGCGGGGAACTGGGGCTCATGCAAGCGGTAGGCTTCCGGGCCTCGGCGTTGCGCCATATTGTACTGGGCGAGCATGTTTTTCTCCTGGTTGCCGGAGTTTTGCTGGGTGTGGCCAGCGCTTTGACGGCCGTTTTCCCGGCTCTCAGTCAGGGGGGTAACAGCCTGCCGGTGCCATTTCTCGGCGGCTTGATTACGGCCATCCTGCTCTTTGGGGTCGTGATCTGCTGGTTCGCCGTTTCGGGAGCCGTGCGTGGGCGGCTGATCGACGCCATCCGCAAAGAATAGCCGGAGAACGGACGGAAAACCGGGGCCCTCAATCCTTGTTTCAGCCCCTTATCCCATCTCCCAGGTGACTGAATTTTCGGGATTTTTTCTTTTTTCCTGATTTTCGGCCTAATTTTCGCTCGAGAAAGCCGTTCCCCGGACACTGAACCAGCGGGTGAAGTTCTCTTTTCCCGCCTGGAAGGCTTTTTTCTTTGATTTTGAAGCCTTTAGCCGGGCTAGCAATCTGCCGTAGTGGGGCCGCCCCCCTCAAAATCAGCAGAAGACTGACTTCAGCAAGCCATTGGATAAGCTGAATTTTCCATGCTTCAAGGCGCTGCATTCCCTATAAACACGGGGATTCAGGCGAAATACGGCTCCTTCAAAGGGCAGCAAGGACGACAGGGGGGAAGAGGCTGTCGGGATTTGTCCCCGGAGTTGTGCCTGCCCGAAATTTCCACCCGCACAACTAAAGCAAATCTTTCTCTCAGAGCCTGAAAAAGTGCTTAAACAC
>DASWXG010000155.1:0-6080 GCA_036405615.1 Prosthecobacter sp.
GGACCTTCAGCCGGGGGATGTGGCTTTCTTCAGCGGCTTCACACCGCACTGTTCCGCTCCCAATCGCAGCGACCGTTCCCGGCGTCTGCTCTACCTCAGCTACAATGCTGCCAAAGACGGAGGCGACATTCGTGGAGAGCATTATTCTTTCTTTCACAACTGGCTGCAGGAACGTTATGCCGAATATGGCAAAACCCAGACTTATTTCCGGTGAAGACTGAACCTTCCCCCCCTGCCGTCTGGACCCAGATTCTCGCAGGCTCGCTGCTGATGCTGGCCACACTGCCGGGCAGAACGCATGGCCTGGGCCTGATCACGGAGCCGTTGCTGGCAGACCTGAGTCTGTCCCGTCATGCCTATGCGCAGATCAATACCTGGGCGACCTTGCTCGGGGCGGCAGCTTGTTTGCCCGTGGGGGCCTGGCTGGACAGGCTGGGACTGCGCATCGGCGCACTGGTGCTGCTGCCCGCCCTGGCTGCTGTGGTTGGCTTGATGACGCTGCTTCCTGCGCAGGGCGGAGACAGGGTGGTGTGGGCGCTGTTTGCCTTTGTGCTTCTCACCCGGGCACTGGGGCAGAGCGCCTTGTCGGTCCTCAGCCTGGCTGTGGCCGGGCGCGCATTCAAACAAGGGGCAGGCATGGCTGCTGGCATGTATTCGCTGCTGGTATCGGTTTTCTTCGCCGCCAGCTTTGTGATGGTGGGGAACGTTGTCAGCCAGTCTGGCTGGAGGCATGGGTGGGTGGTCATTGCCATGGGCCTGGTCTGCATGCTTCCGGTGGCTCTATGGTTGCGGGGCGGGACGGATGCCTCTGCTGCGGAGACCGGCACGGATGATGATTTCACTCTCGCGCAGTGTTTGCGCATTCCTGCCTTCTGGGCGTACACGGCCGGCATTGCAGCTTTTGCCGCCGTGACTTCCGGCGTCAGCCTGTTCAACGAAGCGGTGCTGGCAGAACGCGGTTTTGACCGCCAGACCTACCAGCAGTTTCAGGGAGCTTCCTTCATGATCGCCCTGCTGGGGCAGATCGTTTGCGGTGCCGGTATGCGCTGGCTCTCCATCCGTTATTGGCTGGGAGGCGCGTTGCTGTTGCAGGCCGGGGGGCTGGCTGCCTATTCACACATCCAGACCCCTGTGCATCTCTGGAGCCTGGCCGCAGTTTCAGGCGTTGCTGCGGGCATCATCATGGTGGCCTTTTATGCCATCTGGAGCGACGCCTTTGGAAAGCGGCACCTGGGCCGCATCCAGGGGGCAGCACAGACAGGCAGTGTCGTCGCTTCTGCTCTCGGACCGTTGTTGCTGGAGCGCGGCATGGTCTGGTTGGGCGGGTATGCCAATGCGCTTCTGTTTGCCGCGCCTGTCTCGGTCTTGGTGGGGTTGCTGATTCTCTTCCTAAAGCCGCCTGCGCGGAAGCGGATCAACCCGGCTGCGCGGCAGTAGACAGCGTAGGAAGAATGGAAATGGCCGTTTGCCGCCAGAAAAATAGGGAGCAGCGGACGTTGGTTTGAGCGGTCTCAAACCGGCCGATCTTGCCCATGAAACTTCTTCCTGCTGTCTGTCCTGAAAAATGGCTGTGTTGTTGCCTTCTTTTGTTAGGCGCGGCCTCCGGCGTTTTTGCCGAATTGAGGGTGGGGGCTTCGACCGTGGACATCACGCCTGCCAGACCGGTGCCTCTCTCAGGGCAGATGCGCACCCGCATTGCCGAAAAAGCGGAAACCCCCATCAGTGTCACGGCCCTGGCCCTGGAATCCCGAGAAGGAGACAAGGTGCTGGACCAGGCCATCCTGGTGTCTTGTGATCTGGTGGCCATCCGCCAGGGCATTACGGAGAAGGTCAGAACTGCGGCGAAGGACCGGCTGCCGGGGTTTGACCTGAACAAGCTCATTCTCAACGCGACCCATACACACACCGCCCCGGTCACGACCGACGGTGACAAGTATCGCTTTCTGCGCAAAGGCGTGATGAGCGGGAATGAATACACGGATTTTTTTGTCGAACGTGTCGTGACTGCGGCAGCCGAAAGCTGGGAGCGGCGGCAGCCTGCCAGGATGGGCTGGGGGCAAGGGCAGGCGGTCGTCGCCCAGAACCGCCGGGCCACCTATGCCGATGGCAGCGCCAAGATGTATGGCAAAACCAACCAGCCTGACTTTCGAGGCATCGAGGGATATGAAGATCATCACCTGGATGTGCTGTTTTTCTGGGACTTGCAGGACCGGCTTATTGCCACCGCTGTCAATGTGCCCTGCCCATCCCAGGTGGTGGAGGGCCTGAGCGTCATTCATGCGGATTTTTGGGATCCCGTCCGCCGCCAGTTGCGTGAGCGCCATGGCAAAGATCTTCACGTGCTGGCCTGGACCGGGGCCGGCGGTGACCAAGTGCCACGCCCCATGTTTGATCACGCTGCTGAGGACCGCATGCGCCGTCTGCGCGGCCTGACCCAGCTGGAGGAAATGGCGCGGCGCATTGTCCATGGCTGGGAAGATGCCTTGGAAGTTGCCAAGCTTGAGAAGGCGGAGGCCGCACCCCTCCGGCATCAAGTGGAGGTGATTGACCTTCCCTGGCGCAAGGTGACGGAAAAGGAACTGGCGGAAGCCACCGAGGCGGCTGCCCTCTACAAAGACAAACCCGAGGAGCAGTGGCGCTACCTGTGGAACCAGAGTGTGGTGGACCGCTATGAGGCGGAAAAGAAAGGCACGTCAGGCACCTACAAGATGGAACTGCACGCCCTCCGCCTGGGAGATGTCGCGATAGCCACCAATGAATTCGAATTGTACACAGACTACGGGGTGCAGATGAAAGCCCGCAGCCCGGCGGTGCAGACTTTTCTCATCCAGCTGGCGGTGAGTTCCGGCGGGTATCTGCCCACTCCCCGTGCCGTGGCGGGGGGCAGCTACAGCGCCATCATTCAAAGCAGCCGTGTGGGGCCTGAAGGCGGCCAGGTGCTCGTGGAGCGGACTATCCAGGCCCTGGGGCAGATGTGGGCGGACAAGAAGTGAGTGCCAGGGGCAGGTGAGAGAGCCCCGGCGGGGACGACTTTGCTTTTTTGCGCGTATGCGCAAAAAACGCGATGTTTGTCCGGTGTTGGCCGTTTCTTCACCGCTGGAATTTTCCTTTTCCCCTGAGTTATGTCTGAGCCCTCCCCTCAAGTTCGCAAATTTCACCTCTCCCTGAATGTTTCCGATCTGGGGAGGTCCGTTGCTTTCTATCAGGTCCTTTTCGGCAAGCCTGCGGCCAAGCACCATGGTGACTATGCCAAGTTCGAGGTCGAGTCTCCCCCGGTCGTCTTCTCGCTGGTTCCGGGACGAAGCAGCCCTGACGGCGCATTGAACCATGTAGGCCTGTGTCTGCTGACTTCAGAAGAGTTGGTGGCCATTCAGATGCGGCTCGAAGAGGCGGGGTACAAAACGCTGAGGGAGGATGGCGTGGCCTGCTGCTATTCCCGCCAGACCAAATTCTGGGTTCGCGATCCTGACGGCGTCTTGCTGGAACTGTACATCTTTCACGAAGACACGGACGACCATGGTGACGGTCATGTGCCGGATGAGGCTTTGCCTGCTGTCATGGGCGGCACTGCTGCGGCAGACGCACCTCAGGCCGTTTGGACACACCATCTGGGCACGCAAGTGACGCTGCCTCTGCCTGCGGAGAGCAACAGTTTTCAAGAAGCCGTCCTTGAAGGATCGCTGAATGTATCGCCCGCTTCTTTGGATCTTCGCGCTTTGCTGGGAGAGGTGTTCCGGATTTTGAAACCAGGTGGCAGGCTCAGTTTGCACGGGCTGGCTGCGGATCGCCCTCTGGAAGATCCTGCCCCTGCCTTGCCCGGGCCTGCTGCGGCGGTGCAGCACGTGCCCGATTTTCCGTCCCTGGCCGCTACAGTTTCCACGGCAGGGTTTGCCGGTGCCCGGTTCGTTAAACTTTCGGAGCGCGGCTATTTCGAGACCGAAGGTGTGCCGCTGCGTGAGGTGTTAATCGAGGCTTCCAAGCCGGGATTTAGATCCTCCAAAAAGGACCGGAACGTGGTCTATCTCGGCCCGCAGGCCGCCGTGGAAGACGACTTCGGCAACCGTTATGCCCGCGGCCTTCCTGTGCCGGTGAACGGGCACGACTGGCAGGCGCTGAAGAATGCTGCCTCCGGACAATTCACCCTGCTTCAGGGAAAAGTGGAGACGCTTGAGTGTGGCGAGGCTTGCGCTCAACCCACAACGCATTCAAAAGACAGCATGCCAGCTTCCAAAGCACGTTACATCATGATCGGCGGTTTCCTGGGTGCCGGGAAGACCACCACGGTCGGCCGTCTGGCCAAACATCTGACGGACCAGGGGCTGAAGGTGGGACTCATCACCAATGATCAGGCGGGCGGTCTGGTGGACACGAAGCTGCTGCGCGGCCAGGGCTACGCCACCGAAGAAATCGCCGGAGGCTGCTTCTGCTGCAGGTTTAACACACTTGTTGAGGCGGCTAACAAACTGTCTGATCAAGCGAAGCCGGATGTTTTCATCGCCGAGCCGGTCGGCAGTTGCACGGACCTTGTCGCCACGGTGACTTACCCCTTGCGGCGCATGTATGGTGATGCGTTCACCGTCGCTCCTCTCAGCGTGCTGGTGGATCCTGTCCGGGCGCGCCGCGTCTTCGGCCTGGACGAAGGCGGCTCCTTTTCCAGCAAGGTGGCCTACATCTTCAAAAAACAGCTGGAGGAGGCGGACATCATTGTCATCAGCAAGAGCGACCTGATCGAGGACAGCCAGCGCGAAGAACTGCGGGCTGTGCTGGCCCGCGAGTTTCCTGAGGCCCAGATTGTTTCGGCCTCTCCGCGCCAGGACACCGGATTGGATGAACTTTTTAAGCGGCTGCTGAGCAACGAACAGGCACGCCGCAACCCAATGGCGGTGGATTATGAAGTCTATGCTGAAGGGGAGGCTTTGCTCGGCTGGCTGAATGCAACGGTCACTTTGCGTGCGGTGGAGGAATTTGACGCCAATGAGTTTCTTCGCGCTCTGGCCGCCAGGGTGCAGGCGCACCTCAACCAGAACGGTACAGAGATCGCGCACTTTAAAATGACCTACAGCCCGGACGACGGCATTGCGGGGGAACTGGCCTCCGTCAATCTGGTCCGCAGCGATTACGTGCCGGAGCTTGGCATGGAACTGGACGAACCGAGCGAAGGCGGCCAGCTTATTGTCAATCTTCGGGCGGAGGCAGATCCGGCCAGCCTCATGGAAGCCGTGCAAACCAGCCTCACGGAGACGGCCATTCAGTTTCCTACCCTGGCGGCCAAGGTGGAGCACGAGGAACATTTCCGCCCAGGCAAACCGACACCGACTTACCGCGATGGTGAACTGGTGATGGAGGTGAAGGGGGGCTGCATTCCTGGCAGCGGCTGCTGCTGACCTGTCCCTTCTGGGGAGCGGGATTCTGCATGCCGGAAGGAGGAATCACAGCCTATGTTTCATATCCGGCACTTGCAGGTTTTGGCCAGCCTTTCCAGTATGCCTTGACGATGGACGTTCTTCTGCGCCATGCCCGCGTTCTTTACCTCTTCGCCCTGCTGCAATTGCTGGGCGGGCCGCTGGTATTGGGGGGCATGATGCTGGTCTCGAAAGTCACGGCTGACGCGGGTGTGAAGCACCCAGTCACTCTTGTGTCGGGCGAAGCCCGCGCATCGGAGGCATGTTTCGCGAATGCGTCCGATGAGTGGACCTGGAGTGCGGAGCATGGCCTGCTGCCTCCGAAATGTCCCAAGCTGCCGGAGTCCGGCAAAACCAAGGAAGGCAAAGGCAAGCTGTGGGCGTTTGAAGATCTTGCCGGGGCGGGATGGAGATATCCTGGCCCGAGCCTGACAGGAATGCACCCTTTCCGGGACCGCGTTCCCTGGCGGCTTGCCCATGAACCTCCCGCACCGCCTCCGCGGTGGAGCTGACCCGCAGATCGTTGGACCGGCGTGCTCAAGGCATGCTGGCATCATCACGCACCGCCTGACGAATCAGGCGGGTCTCTACTACTCAGCGCCAGGGAAACTCGCACCCTGGCCGCACCGGATCAGCCGTTTCTCATGCCATTCTCCCGTACTTTTTTCCAATCCTTGC
>DASWXG010000156.1:0-1717 GCA_036405615.1 Prosthecobacter sp.
ATAGAATAGCGCTTTCGTGAATTGCGCACGAAAAACAGGCTTCTTTGCAACTCGGATGTCCGTTGCGAGAATGAAAAGGACATCTTAAGTTTCTTCCCCCCAAAACTGTTCAGCCATGGCCGACCATACCCTCCGACTTTCTTCCGGCCGTACCCTCGGTTACGCGGTGCATGGAGATCCCCAGGGGACACCCTGTTTCTATTTTCATGGCTGGCCGAGCGCGCGTGTTCAGGGCGCGCTGATGGATGAGGCGGGCCGCCGGCATGGCCTCAAGATCATCTCTCCAGACCGGCCGGGCATCGGCCTTTCTGATTTTCATCCTGGCCGTTCGTTGCAGGACTGGCCTCCGCTGCTGGAGGAACTGGCCGCGCATGAAGGCGTAGATCGTTTCCACCTGGTGGGCTGGTCTGGCGGCGGTCCGTATGTGCTGGTCACGGCCCTGCGGATGCCCGAGCGGCTGCTGAGTGCCACCATCGTCTGCGGTGCCCCGCCGCTGACCTTTCTGGGGTACGAGCACATTTTTTGGCCTTACCGGCTGATGATCCGCTTGCGGCATGCTTTCCCGGCGCTCCTGGGACTGGTGCTGCGCAGCGGGGAGAAGATTGCCCGTGGTCAGCCTGACCGCCCGCCTTTAAAGTGGCTGCTGGGCATGGTGGGCAAGGCCGACAGGGAGGTGCTGTCAGACCCGGCCGTCTTTTCAGTGGTGCGGGACGGCATTGTCGAGGCGTTGCGGCGGGGACCCCGCTCGGTCATTGCCGATGCGGACATCTACCTTTCGGAGTGGGGATTTGAAGTCGGCGGCATCGGCTACCCCATCCATTTCTGGCACGGCAAAGAAGACCGCAACATTGACTGGCGTTACACGGAGAAGCTGGCCGGCATCATGCCACATGCCACGGTTCACTGGTTTGAAAATGAGGGCCACTACTCGCTGCCCATCACACACCTGGACGCCATGCTGACCACAGCCTTGAGTCAGGCTGCGGAGCAGAGGCCAAAGTAACTGGGCGGGCGGCACGCCTTCCGGCATAGCCCCGGGTGATGACATGAACCTGCGGCCTTCTCAGGACGAAAGGCTGGGCACTCCTGCCTCATCATCACTCTGGGCCGGACCTGAATCCCTCGGCGGCGGTGGAGGTGGTGCTGCGGTTTCTTCGATGGCCGCAGGCTCATGATGGCCCTCTTCGGCCGCCACTTCCGCTGCCAGGCGCAGTTCTTCCTGTTTGCTCGGCCTTGTATCCTCGGTGGTCATGCGCACGCCCACGGGCTTGCTGACGCCGAACTCCTGCATGGAGACGCCGTAGATGACATCGGCGCGGCTCATGGTGCGCTTGTTATGCGTGACGATGATGAACTGCGAGTTGTCAATGAAGTTGTCCAGCATCTTCAGGAAGCGTGAGATGTTGGATTCATCCAGAGGTGCGTCGAGCTCGTCCAGCACGCAGAAGGGGCTGGGCTTCACCTGGTAAATGGAGAACAGCAGAGCCACGGCCGTCATGCTGCGCTCGCCCCCGGAGAGCAGGGAAATGGTCTGCAGCTTTTTGCCGGGCGGTTTGGCGATGATCTCGATGCCGGACTCCAGGGGATCGGTATCATCGGAGAGCATGAGATCCGCTTTGGCGGTGGGGCCGAAGAGTTCGCGGAAGTTGTTGTGAAAGTAGCCGCGCACCAGTTCGAAGGTCTCCGAGAACATGTTCTTGGTGGTCTCGTTGATCTT
>DASWXG010000157.1:0-2293 GCA_036405615.1 Prosthecobacter sp.
TTGAAATCACGCTTCCACTGGAGGTTTCCGGAAAGGTCAAAACTGGCCGCAACGGCATCGGCAAAGAGAAACACCACATGCTCGCCATCCGTCACGGGAGAAGGGCTCGCCAGATTGCTCTTGTTGTCCCATTGCAGACCGCCTTCAGACACCACTTTCCGCCACAGTTCTTTGCCGGTTTTCGCGTCGTAGCACAGCCCCACCAGCTTGCGTTCCTCTTTGATCGGGGCCGTCAGAAACACCTTGTCTCCCCAGACAACGGGCACGGAGGCAGAGATCGCCGGGACATCGGCGGCCCACTTGACCTTTTCGGTGGGGCTGAACTTGGCAGGCAAATTCTTCTCCTTTGAGGAACCATCCTGATTCGGTCCGCGCCAGTTGGGCCAGTTTTCAGCCCGGGCAAAAGGTGCAGCGAGGGCAAGGGCTAGAAGAATGGACGGCAAGGGCAGTTTCATGGGAATCAGGGGGTGGTGAAAGCTTTCAGGCGAGGGCAGAAAAACGAAAACGCCCTGGGATGTCGAGATGTTTCGTCCCGCCGGGGCAATCCGCACTGCACCGGCGCCCGGAAAGCAGGACGGTCCGGCAGGCTACTTACTTCTTCAGAAGGTAGGCCAGCAGGTCGGCCATCTGGGCAGGTGAGATCGCCGCCTCCAATCCTTCCGGCATGAGGGAGATGCCGGGGCTGGACATCTGGCGGATGCTGGTGCGCGGCAGGTCCTCGCTGCCGCCATCCGCCCGTTTGAGGGTCAGGCCGGTGGCCGTTTCACTGGCGATCATGCCGCTCAGGCTGCGCCCGTCATGCATCTCAAAAAGATAGAGGCTGAAGTTCGGCGACACCTCGCGGTTCGGATCCAGGATGTTGGTGAGCAGTTGTTCCGGGGTCCAGCCCTGAACGGTGCCCAGGTTCGGCCCCACATCATTTCCCCGGTCCTGAAAGCGGTGGCAGACCATGCAGGCCAGTTCATACACCTTCGCCCCGCGAGCAGCATCGCCCTTCATGCCAAGGGCTGTTTCATAGCGCGCAATCACCTCCCTGCGGTTCGCTGAAACCCCGGCTCCGAAAAGTTTTTCTGCGCGGGCGCTAACCGCCGCATCCTTGCTCTTGAGCAAGGCCGAACGCGCAGCCAGACTGATCTGCGCCGGGGCAATGGAGCGGCTCTCGAGGGCGGCCAGCAAGGCCTGGGTGCGCTCGGGCAGGGCCAGCAGCAGAGTCAGGGCCTGCTCCCGCAGAGCGGGGCTGAGATTGGACCAGGCAGCGACCAGGCCTTGGGCCACCGCCGGGCCAGAGCGAAAGCCACCGAGTGCGGCCAGGGCGCTGGACTGTACATCGGCTTCATAGGACGGGGTTAAAAAAGCAATGAGGGACGGTACAGCTTCCTCCGCAGGCAGCACTTCAGGCCCCAATTGCAGGCAGGCCATGCGGTCCGCAGCCACAACGTCACCGCCAGGTTCCAGCCCGCTCTGCACGGCCGCCTTCAGCCGTTCCAACCACTGCAAGGCAGGCTGGTCTGCGGCCTGGCGCAGTTCCGCAAAGGCTGCTGTTTCCAGGCTGCCTCCTCCCTGGCGAAGCCCCTGGGCCAGTGCGGCCAAAATACGGCGGGCCAGGGCATCTGCCTGCGCGCGGGCGGCCAGGTGCTTCACCACATGATAGGGCGCATCCGGATCCCCTTTTCTCCAGGCCCTGCCCATCATGGTGGCCAAATCCGCCAGAAAGGTCTGCAAGGGTGATGAACCGACAACGGCGGGTGATTTTAACACCTCCTGAAACACCAGGAAGGATGACTCCGCCGTGCCCAGCAAGATGGCCTGGGAAAACTGCGCCTCGCCGGAATGGCGCAGAACCAGCTCCGCCATGACCGGGTAGGCCGCCGGACTGGTGATGAGTGCGTGCTGAACAATGGCCTCCAGGCTGACAATGTCTGCCCGGTCCTCCAGCAGGCGGCGTGCCTCGGGCCGCAACTGATACAGCTCCTCCACACTGCGTGGGGCCAGCAGGGCCTCTGGCCGCATTCGCAATGCCTGTCTGCGCACCTGAGCATCGGCGTCCTGGGCGGCTTCGAGCAACAGACCATACCCCTGCTGGGTCACACCGGCCTCAGCCAGCCAGTCCGTGTCCTTCGAGGTCTTTCGCCCCGACAGCCGGTCCGGCTGACGAAAGTCAGCCTGGCAGCCAGGGCCCAGGTCTCCCATCCCAGCCAGCGACCACAGAGCATGAATGCGCCCCTGGGGTGTCTTGCCGGTGCGCACCATCTGCCGGAGTGCCGGGAGCACCGCAGCGTCCTGCCGCTCGTAG
>DASWXG010000158.1:0-9876 GCA_036405615.1 Prosthecobacter sp.
CGAGCATCGTCACATGAGGATTCTCAATCGCACGGATGATGCGTTTGGTCATCTCCGCCTCCGGCAGGTTGAAGACGTTGTGCACACTCGCCACACAGTAGTCGAGCTCCGACAGCATCTCGTCGCTGAAGTCGAGCGAACCATCCTTCAAGATGTCCACCTCCGTGCCCGTGAAGATGCGAAAATGACCTTCAAACTCCTCGTTCAGCTCACGGATCTCCGCGATCTGAGCGCGCAGCCGGGCTTCACTGAGGCCGTTCGCCTGAAAGCTGGCCTTGCTGTGGTCTGCAATGCCCAGGTATTGCAGGCCAAGCTCGCGGGCGGCTTCCGCCATCTCCCGTAGTGTCGCGAGCCCGTCGCTCGCCGTCGTGTGGTTGTGAAACACGCCACGCAGATTCTCAATCTGGATCAGATGGGGCAGCTGACCGTTCTCCGCAGCCTCAAACTCACCGCCGTTTTCCCGCAGCTCAGGCTCGATGAAATCCAGGCCTAACGAACGATAGATATCTGCCTCGTCATGCACGGGCGGGATCGGGCGAGACTCCTTTCCTTCCACCGGGGTAAATGCGTACTCGTTCAGCGACCACCCCTGATCGAGAGCCCGCTGGCGCATCACGACATTGTGCTCCTTGCTGCCGGTGAAATAGTTCAGCGCAAAGGGCAACTCCTGGCTGCTCACCGCACGCAAGTCACACTGCAGCCCGCCGACCAGGTAAACACTGGCTTTCGTGCCGCCTTTGGCGATCACCTTTTCCACCACCGGAAGTTGCACAAAGAACTCGATCACCTCCTCCGGCTTCCGGGTGGCGCAGAGGAAGTCCAGGTCATGCACGGTCTCCTTGGCGCGGCGGAAACTCCCGCAAACTTCGGCCCGGGCCACCAGCATGTGGCCGCGCAGTTTTTCCACGATGGATTGCGCCAGGGCATAGACCTGATCCACCCGGAATTCTGAAGCGTGTTGCTCCTTAAAGGCCAAACTTTCTAAAATTTTAATCACCGTCTTCTCACCAAACCCGCTCAACTTGGCAGCCAGACCGCTTTCGCAGGCGCGTTTCAGGTCGGCAACAGAGCCCACGCCGAGTTCAGAATAAAGCGCCGCAATCTTCTTCGGCCCAAGTCCTTGGACCTCAAACAATTCAAAAAGAGTCTCAGGGAACTCGGTCTTCAATTTTTCAAAAAATTCCAGTCTCCCTGTCTGGGCCATCTCGTAGAGCTTGTCTCTCAGCGCATCTCCGATGCCTTTGATCCCCGCCAGTTTGCCTTCCAATGCAAGTTGCATGATGTCCCCGGCGTAATTTTCCACCACTTCCGCCCCTGTTTTATAGGCTCGGATTTTGAACGGATTCTCGCCTTTCAGTTCTAGGAGAAGTGCGATTCGTTCGAGGATCTGGGCAGCGGCTTCGCGGGTCATCCGTTAAAGCATGCAGAGAAAGATCCAAAAAACAAATGTCCCTCCATGTGTAAAATCTCGCCCGCTTGGCAGGCAGATTGCATCACAAAAAAGGGCGTGCCAACCCGCTCAGTTATTTAACCCGGCTATTTTGCCGCAAATGGTATTTGCAGATTTCATTAACATCTATTAAATTTTATAAAAATGCACACCCGTCGTTTTCTCCCGCAATTTAAGTGTGCTCGGCCTGGGATCGCCAGACTCGGTCTGACGCTCGCTGCCGGAGTACTCCTCTGCCAATGCAAATCGGCTCCCAAGTCCGAAGTGGTGGTCAGCGTCAAAGACCAGCGGATGGGCGTCTATCATGAAGGGGTGTTGCAGAGACAATACGCCATCTCCACTTCCAAGTTCGGCATTGGCGACCAGCCTAACAGCTACCGCACACCGCTGGGGCGGCATGAGATCATTGCCAAGTTTGGTCACAAGCTTCCCACCGGTGCTGTGATGAAGAGCCGCCAGTGGAACGGTGAAGTGCTGAAGCCCAATGCCCCAGGGCGTGACCCGATTGTGTCCCGCATCCTGTGGCTGCGCGGTCTGGAGAGCAGCAACCGCAACGCCATGAAGCGGTACATCTACATCCACGGCACGCCTGAAGAAAGCCGTCTGGGCCAGCCTGCCAGCTACGGATGCATCCGCATGGGCATGCAAGATGTGGTGGAAGTCTTCAACGACATCAACATTGGAGCCAAGGTTGTCATCACCAAAGAGCACCTGCCTCACGGAAACAAACCGGCCAAGGTCAAAGACCAGCCTGAAGCCGTCCCCACAGTTCCAGTGACACCGCCGGCCACCGTTCCCGGTGCCGCAGTTCCTGCCCAGCAGCTCGCAGCGACCACACCAGCTCCCCTTCCTGCGGGTAAGGTCGGCAAGACTGGCGCTGTCGCCGAAGCTCCGGCCCTTGCCGCCGTGGCTCCAGCCCCGGTTGCAGAGCAGCCTGTCGCCGCAGAGCCCAAGCAGTCCAAATCCTTCTTCTCCTTCCTGTCTCGCAACAAGAAGGATCCTCAGGACGACATTCCTCTGGAAGTCACCGAGGCAGCGCGCCGCACCGCCCCTCCTGCCAAAAAGCAGGCTGAAGGCAACCAGCAGCATCTGATCGGCCCCGCCGTCCCTGAGCCGATCGCCAAAGGCAAGAAAAAGGACCGTGTGGAAAACGTCACGTCTTCCGACAACGCCTTTGCCCGCCTTCTCGGCTTTCATTCCGGCAACTGATTGGCTGACGGCGAAGCCCCTCTGAAAAAACAGAGGGCCACCTGAACATTCCCAAAAGAAAGGGGCCTCATCTGAGTGATGAGGCCCCTTTTTGTTAGCCGTTTCAAGGGCAGGCAGATCAAAAACCTGCCACCGTTTATTAAAACTTGTTAGCCTGGATCACGTCCTTCTCCCCTTTCAGGAAGTTCACCAGATTCAGCGTGGCGCGCATGGCCTGCCGGGGCACGCTCTCATAAGTGCGGGAACCAATATGGGGCGTGATCAGCGCCTTCGGATGCTTCAGCAGCGGGTGGTCTGCGGGTGGCGGCTCTTCATCCAGAACGTCGGTGGCATAACCGCCCACCGTCCCGGCATTCAGCGCTTCGATCATGTCCGGCATGTGGACGAGTTCGGCACGGGAGGTGTTGACCACCAGCAGGCCCGGCTTGGCCAGGGCAATGCGGTCGGCCCGCACCAGATGCTTGGTGCTCTCACTCAGGTTTGCGTGCAGACTCAGCACGTCCACGGCAGCGATGAGGCTCTCGATGTTTTCGTGGCGGGTCACGTTGTTCTCTTTGGCAAAGGCTTCCGGCCAGTAGATGTCCATGCCGTGGACCTCCATGCCAAAGGCGATGGCGCGCTTGGCCACTTCCTGGCCGATGCGGCCCAGGCCGACAATGCCGATCTTCTTGTTCCAGATCTCGTTGCCGGTGACACGCTTCCACTTGCCTTCACGGACGGCATTGGCGCTGTCCACCAGGTTTCGCACCAGGGCCAGCAGCAGGCAGAAGGTGTGCTCGGCCACCGTGGTGTGGTTGACACCCGGGGTGAAAAGCACCGGCAGCTTGCGCGCCGTGCACTCTTCCACATTGATCTTGTCCAGGCCGATGCCGTACTTGCTGATCACGCGCAGGCGGGGCTGCGCCTTGTCCAAAACCGCTGTGGTGATTTCGTCATCACCGCAGAGGAAGGCGTCAAACTCGCCGGCCAGTTCCAGCATCTTGCTCTCCGGCAGCGGGCCGCGTTCACGATGGATCTCATAGCCCTGGGATTCCAGGAGGGCATGGTGGTCGCCAGGGGTGTCTTGATAGCTGGTGGTGGTGAGCAGAACGCGCATGATAGGGTTCTCCAGAATGGACGGATTGACCGCCTCGGCAAGGGGCTTTCTGCACCCGGCCACACCTGCGCCCTTTCACATCTGCCCTCAGACCAGCAGCAAAGCTCGCGAAAAATCAGCCACCGTCAGCCGTGCGGGCACCTTCGTTCCCGGCTCCAGCGTGATGAGTTCAGCCTCTTCCGGGCGGAAAGCCATCACCACCCGGCCATTGGGCAGCTCGGCATGCCACGTGCGCGGGCAATGCGGCTGACGGATCGTGACGGTGGTTTCTACAGTTTCAGGAATCATGGTTTGGGCGCGGACTCGTCCTTCTTCACCGTCGGCGGTTCAGCACCTTTTGTCGAGGCCCGGCTCACCGGCCATTTCAGGGACTCGCCCTGCAGATGCGTTTGCATCTCCAGCATATCCACAGCCCTTTGCAGCACCGTGTCCCTCACCGCAGGCCGGTCGTCACTGAGCGTCTCGCCCGCACTGCGGCGGATGTAGGATTCCAGTTCAGGGTTCTTGCGAGCAATCAAAGCGGCCTCGTTGTAACGAGGACGGCTTTGGTCAAAAAGACTGTCCTTCACAGGCCCTGCCGCATCAAAGACCCGCCTCTTTGTTTCGGCGGCAAGGTCCAGTGGGAAGTCCGGTACCACACCTTGCCGGAACAGAGATTTGTCCTCCGGCAAGAGCATCTCGGCACGGGCAAAGCGCATCTGCCACTCCGTGTCCAGGGGCAGCGTCTCGTAACGCACCGTCGCTCCACGGGTCTTGCTGCCCAGAACAACTGCCTGCCTGCGTACCTGCAAGGTGGCGGCCACGGTCTCCCCCAGATTGCAGGTTTCCGCATCTGCCAGCAGCACCAAGGGCTTTGTCCAGACAGGTTCACGGCCCGAAATAAAAAGCTGGGCATCTTCCCTGCCCACCTGCTTCAGTTTAAACAGCAGCTCTCCCCGGGGGACGAACAGCTCAAGCATTGCGGCAGCAACAGCAAAATCTCCAGGAGGCACGGCGCTGCGCAGATCCACAATGAGATAGGGGACACCCTCTTTGGCCCATTTTTTCAGGTGCAGTTCCACTTCGCCGGGTTCGCTTTCGGCAAAGCCCAGGGGACGAAGGTAAGCGGTCCGTGCCGTTAACATTTCCGCCAGGACTCCGCGCTTCTGCGGTGGACGTTCCGCCTCTGTCTTGCGCACCAGTTCAGCCCCGAGATCCAGCCGCTCCAGCAGCCCTTGGAAAGCCGCACGGTTCAGTTCATCAAAGGTCAGCTCCTCCCCGCGAATGTACTCGCTGCGCAAAATCTGAAACGCCGATTGCACGGCCGACTGCGGCACCTCCTGCACTTTCTCCGCCAGTGCGCTGGAAGAGGTTGTGGCACCGTCCTGGCCCAGACAGCATCCGGCCAAAAGGCAGCAGGCGAGCGCGGTTTTCATAACGAGGTATTTTCGAGGTGGTTCAGAGCATGTACGACACCACCGGGTCCTGCCCAGGCAAAAAAATCCGCAATCGCGGCGCTGACATACCGTTTGGCCCTCTCCACGGCTTCTTGCAGAGGCAATCCGTGGGCGAGTCCCGTAGCGATGCTGGCGGAGTAGGTGCAGCCCGTGCCGTGGGTCTGAACGCCCGGTACGCGCGGGCTTTCCAGCCAGACCGTTCCCTCTGCAGTCCAGAGAAAATCCGCAGCGGCACCTTCCAGATGCCCGCCCTTCACCAGCACAGACGTGCCCAGTTCCGCCGCCAGATCAGCCGCGCAGGCGGCCATATCCTGGCGGGTCACCACCGCCCAGCCCCAGAGCACACCGGCTTCATCCATGTTGGGCGTGATCAGCGTGGCCAGCGGCAGAAGTTCCCGTTTCACCACTGCCACAGCATCGTCTTCCAGCAGTTTGCCGCCCCCGGTGGCCACCATCACGGGGTCCACCACCAGCGGTGTCCCGGCAGGCACATGTGTTTTCCACGTCGCCACCACGGCTCTTACCTGTTCGCTGCCGCCCAGCATACCCGTCTTCACAGCGGCAATGGGAAAGCCATCAAACAGCACCCGGATCTGGTCTGCCACCATGTCGGGCTCGAGCAACTGCACTCTCGAAACCCGCCCCGGGGTTTCCGAAACCACACTGGTGAGAGCATTCAGACCATAGCCACCCAGCGCAGAGATGGCCTTCAGATCCGCCTGGACTCCGGCTCCAGCAGAGGAGTCGGAACCGGCAATGGAGAGAACAACAGGCGGCGAAGCGGGCATCCTGTGACCTCGCCAATGAGCGGGGTCAGGTCAAGTCGCTGCATCATCAAAGCTGCACCCGCCCGGGTCTGCGCACCGTCTCAAGTCCCGTTGCTCTCTTGACCCCTGCCCCATGTGCCGTTACTCTCACCTATCATGAATGTCCGCTTCGAGCATCTTACTGGCCTGTCCGTGACAGTGGATGAGGTGCAGTATGACCCGACGCGTCCCGCGCCGCCAGACCGGCCGCATCCTTTCGTCTATCACGTCTCCATCCACAACGACTCCCAGGAGACCGTGAACATCTTTGGCCGCAAATGGATCGTCCGGGACACGGACGGCGATACCCTTGTGGTGGAAGGCGACGGGGTTGTGGGCCAGTTCCCCAAACTGGAACCCGGCCAGACTTTCAGCTACAATTCCTACCACGTCATCAAGGCGGAAAGCACCGCCACAGGTTCCTTCTTTGGCACCACCACCCAGGGCCGCCCTGTATGTGCACGCATCCCGCGTTTTGAGATGCATCCTCCGATGCTGGCCTGAACGCGCCACGAGGAGAAATCATACACGGTTCAGCCGCCAGCCGTCTCCCCGGCATCGGTATTGTTCTAGCCGAGGCCGTCTTTCCAAAAAGAAACCGGCCTCCATTCACGGAGGCCGGTTCTTGTTTGGAGGACTGTAAGGAGGCAGGAGCCCGGCCGATTACTGCTTCACCACCTGCACGGCGTCCAGATGCACATTGCCACCGGCACCCTCGGTGCGGATGACGACAGACGCTTCTTCACCGGCGTTGAACTTGAAGGTACCCAGGCTGTGCGCGCCTTGTTTGCCGCTGGCGGGTTTGGACTGGTCCACCTTCAGCGTCTTTTCACCATCGGCGCTCAGCACCGTGACCGGCACAGTCTTGCCACGGTTGGCGTGCGGTTGCCAGTAGATGCGCACGTCATAAGTGCCGCTTTCCTTGACAGCGAAGGAGAACTTGGCGCTGGCTCCCTTGGCCTGGCCGTAGCTGTAGTGCTCGCCCACATAAGGCTTCAGGCCTTCGCCCTTGCTCCAGCTTCCGGTCAGCTCGGCATCTTCATCGTCGATGACGAGGCCGTCCATTTTCTTGATGTCCAGGGTTTCATTGACAATCTCCGGCAGCTTCTTGGCATTGGCTGGCAGATAAAGCTGACCTTCCAGGCTGTCGCGGCGCATTGCACCCGGCTTGCCCATGAGGTCTTTCAGGATGTCCAGATACTGCTCATACACACCGCGCGGAGTGGTGTGGTGGCGCACGCTGATCCAGGCGGCCTTGCCAACCACCTCACCAAACATGCCGCAGGTGCGCATCACGCGGGTGCTGCCCAGGGCAAAACGGTCCACGCTGATATTGCGGCCCGCCATGAACAGGTTGGCGATGTCTTTGGAATACAGGCAGCGGTAAGGCACCGGATAACCATTTTTGCGGTCGGTGTGCTTGCCGAACTGGGCGCGGGAGATGAAGGGGTTCTCAGGGAATTTGGCCGCATACTGCTCTTTCGGATAGTGCAGGTCCTGGTCCCAAGTGGTCGGCACGCAGGCATCCGGCTGGATGACACCTTTCACCATGTCCTCGCCCGGCAGGACGAAATCGCCCACGATGCGGCGGGACTCACGGGTGCCTCCCACATAGGCCAGCCAGGTCATGTCATAGCTGCCATATTTGGCCGGATCATTCTTCTTCAGTGAGCTGACTGCGCCATAAACGGCACGGAAGTTCCAGTCGCGGATGCGCTCCAGACCGTCGATTGGGTCCTGGTCAAAGCCGCTCTCCCAGAACCATTCACCGTGCAGGTAGTCGTGGGAGTTCTCCACCGGGGTGTAGCCCAGGTCATAACCGGTGAGGTTCGCCTTGTTCTTCACACCCGCAGGTTCCATCGGCTTCGGTGCCGGGAAGTCTTCAGGTTTCAGGTCCAGTGCCCAGGGTGTTTCAGGCCAGGGTTTGGCATTTTCCACCTTCTTCAGCACCCACATGTTGCTCATGCCCATGCGGCCTTTTTCTTCCTGCATGATGGTAGCACCTGCCAGGAAGCCCACGCTGCCGTGGCCTGTGCAATCGCTGAAGAACTTGCCGCGGAAGCGGGTTTCTTTTCCGGTCTTGGTATCCAGGCCGGTCACGCTGCGGATGCGCTTGTCTTCTCCGCCCTTCGTCATCTCCACGGCATAGACGTGAGTGTTCAGGAAGAGATCGATGCTCTTCTCCGCTTTCACGACATCCTCTTTCAGCTTGTCGTTGAACTCAGCAGGATCCGCCGCCGGACTGTTGCTGGCGCGGTCGGCAAATTCCTCCACAATCTCCCCGAGATGCGGATACAGACCACGGCGGGTGCCGCCCATGGCCCACACCTGCACTTCGCTGGAGCCGTTGCCACCGAGCACCGGGCGGTTTTGGATGAAGGCCACCTTCAGGCCCTGGCGGGCGCCGGAAATCGCAGCCCCCAGACCGGAGTAACCGCCGCCCACCACCACGAGGTCATACTCCTCGGTTTCGGGGGCCTCGGCGGGCAGGCCTAACATCTTTTTGCGCAACGTGTTGGTCGCAGCGAAATCCGCAGGCGGGGTGAAAGATGCGTCCTTGCTGAGGATCACAGCATCCACACGACCATCAAAGCCGGTCTTGTCCACCAGGGCCAGCTTGGCACTGCCTTTCAGTTCGACAGTACCCGCCTCTTCCCAAAGCCAGTCCTTGCCTTCGGTGCCCAGGACTTTGTCCAGCAACTTGCCGTTTACACTCACCTGAAACTTGCCGGGAGCACCGGGAGCATCCCAGGGACCGACCCAGTTTTTGGTGCGCACCCAAACCTTATAATTGCCTGCCTCAGGAACAGCCACCTCCGTTTCGGCATTCTTCACCGCCGTGCCCATGCCGTGGGCAAGCAGGTAAGGCGACCCCATGATGTCAATGAACTGAGTGTCCAGCATCCAGCCGCCATGGTTGGCAAAGGATTCCGCCTCCACCCAGACCTGCTGGGCTTGGGAGGAAAGAGCAGTGGCCGCCAGCGCGGCTAACAAAGAGCGTCGAAACATCGTGTAATGAATAATGTGGTTTGCGGAAGCCTTTCATAAACGCCAGACGCGGGCAATAACAATCAGGCTCGATCTGTTACAGTAACACATCCTTAGACGATCCACAAGAGATCACGTAGAACCGCTGAGGCATGAAAGAAGAAAAGCGGTCGTCGGCTAGGAATCCTTCCGTACACGCAGTATCTCGCCCGTCGCAATGACCCTCTCACCCACTTGAAGGCGAGTCTTTGCGCCAGGATTCAAATGCAGCAAATACCTTGCCCCATAGGGCAACTTAATCAGAACGTCATAGGTATGCCCACGCTCCATCGCAGCCACCTCGCATTCAACGATTGCGGCGATCAATTCACCCGCCACAAAAAACGAAGGCTTGATGCCGGAAAAAGGTGCTTCCAAACATCCGTCGTTTAGATTTCCCCAGGTGATTCTGGCTTCCAGTTTTGTCATCGTGCGAAGCGACGATATAACATAACACCACCCCGCCGTTTATAACCATTTAGCATCACCACCATGCCGAATCTTTATTCGCCGGGGGCAAAGGCTAGTCCTATCGCTATACCATGAAGATTTCACGCCTGTTTGCCCTTCTGGCTCTCCTAAGCACGCCTTTCTGGGCTGGCTGCAAAAAGGAGAATGCTGCCGCTGAAAAGACAGCGGATGGCCGTACTAAAATCAAGATCGGCTACATCGGTCTGACCTGCGAGGCCCCTCTTTTCGTGGCCCAGGAAAAGGGTTTCTTTAAAGACGAAGGGCTCGAGATCGAAATGGTGAAAACTCCCTGGGCGGAGTTCAAAGACGTCCTTGGCCTCGGTGGCTTTCATGTGGCCCACCAGCCTGTGATGGCTTACCTCAAGCCCATCGAACAAGGCA
>DASWXG010000159.1:0-7420 GCA_036405615.1 Prosthecobacter sp.
GAAGGCGTCTGGCGGGAGATCGGGCGCTTGAGCGCGTCGTAGGACAGCTTGCCCAAACCGTCCAGCATCTCAAAAAGCTTCCGGATGCTGGGCGTAGTGAACTGGTTGACCCCGAACTCCTCACGAATGTGTTCATCCCCCAGCAGATCATCAGGGATGGTGGCACGGCCTTCCTGACCGGGCGCCGGGGGTACCGGAGGCTTCGGCGGGGCTTCTGGATTCGGTGTTTGAGCCCAGCCGCTCACAAACATGAGGGCGGCAAGCGCACCCGCACGGGAAATGCGGGCAGGAAAAAGGCGGGCGGGAAACATGGCTATGGACGTTATACGTGGGCGGAGCACACATTTCCAGCGATTGCTCAGGAGAGTTTGCTCCTAGGGCGGGTTTTAAGGAAACCAGTTTTCCCGGACAGGGCTCCGCCTGAAAAGTCCATGCCCTGCCGCTAAAACCGGCAATTCCGCGCCCACCTGCCGGGATTGCATGCATCTTCTCCTTTCCTCCGGGCCATTTTCCCGTATTCTCTTTGCCCCTTATGATCAAAGTCGGTCTCGTTTCCCTCGGCTGCGCCAAGAACCTCATTGACTCCGAAATCATGGTCGGCCACCTCCAGCAGGCAGGCATGACCATGACCCCGGAGTCGGATCTGGCCGACGTCCTCATCATCAACACCTGTTCCTTCATTGACATGGCCAAGAAGGAAAGCGTGGGCGCCATCCATGAAGCCGTGGACGCCCGTGAGGAACAGCAGAAGCGGAAGAAACAGAAAATCATCGTCGCCGGCTGCCTGTCCCAGCGGTTCCGTGAAGAGCTGCCCACTCTGATGCCGGATGTGGACGCCTTCATCGGCCTCGACCAGATCACCCAGGTAGCCCCGATCATTCAGGGCCTGATGGGCAAGGAAGAGCAGGAAAACCTGGTGACCAAAGGCCCGCAGTACATCCCGGACTACGACACGCCGCGCTTCCGCCTCACCCCAAAGCACTTTGCCTACATCAAGATCGCCGAAGGCTGCAACCACCCCTGCTCCTTTTGCATCATCCCGCGCATCCGCGGCCGTCATCGCAGCCGCACCCAGGAAAGCATCATCAAGGAAGCCCGCCAGCTCATCGAAAGCGGGGTCAAGGAAATCAACCTCATCTCCCAGGACACCACCTACTTTGGCATGGACAAATGGGAAGGCGAGCGGCCCAAACCCCGCAGTGGCGTGGACTCCAGCAAAGGCGAGTCCCTTTCTACCCTCATCCGTGAATTGAACGCCATTCCGGGCGACTTCTGGATCCGTCTTCTCTACACCCACCCTGCACATTGGAGCGACGACCTCATCCAGGCCATCGCCGAAAGCCCCAAGGTGGCCCGTTACATTGACATGCCGCTGCAGCACATCAGCGACAACATGCTCACCCACATGCGCCGTGAAACGGACGGGGCGTACATCCGCAGCCTGCTCAAGCGCATCCGCGAAGGCATCCCGGACATCGCCATCCGCACCACTTTCATCGTTGGTTTCCCCGGCGAGACTGAGGACGATTTCAACGAACTGCTCCAGTTCATTGAAGAGCAGGAATTTGAGCGTGCAGGCGTCTTCAACTATTCCCGCGAAGAGGACACCCGCGCAGCCAAGATGGAAGGCCAGCTCCACCACATGACCCGCAAGGCACGCTGGAATGAAGCCATGCGTACCATCCAGCGCTCGGTGGAAAAAGTGAACCAGCGGCAGGTAGGTCGCAAGATGCGCGTGCTGGTGGAAGAACCCGGCGTGGCCCGCAGCGAAATGGACGCCCCGGACATTGATACCACCGTGTTTGTGGACAAGAGCCTGCCGGTTGGCTCCTTCGTGGATGTGACCATCAAAGACTGGCGCGGCTACGACCTCGTGGCCTGAAGCGTTACCTGAAGGCTGAATGCCTCCTTTTTGTTTGGCCGCCCTGGCGTTCCCTGGGCGGCCATCTTTTGTACAGAATTGCCGCCCGGCGAACAAGGCTTGTTCGGTCACGATTTCTGCCTCTAAAGAACATCGTCATCAGTCCGTCATTGCCCTCACCATTTCCCGGCAATGTCTGCTCCTGAACCCAAAGGCGAGTCTTCCCCGCCACCACCTCCCGCACCCAAGCCCTTTCTGCCGCCGCAAACAGGCTCAAGCATCGCCTCGGGTAACCTGGGTTACCCCGCCCAGCCCTCATGGGCGGCCATGAACGCGCAGGCAGCAGCCGGTGCTGCGGCCCTGTCATCCCTCAGCAGCCCGGTGCCTGTAGCGGCAGCTGTTGCAGAGATTCCTGCCACCGCCGTTCTCTCAACAGGGCTGCCTTCGGTCGTAACCCCAACCTCGTCCTCCTGGATTCCGGGTAAAAGAATTCCCTCCTGGTTGCTGGCCTGGCGGAAAATCGGCGGCGGTTCCCTGACCCTCAGCCTGCTCATCCACGGCGGTCTTCTTCTGGCGGCGGGCCTTATCGTCGTTGTCAGCCAGGGCCTGGAGAAACAGGTGGACTTCCTCCCCGGCGGCGGCACCCGCCAGGGGGCGCAAGCATCGCAGGATGTGAAACACCAAGTGCAGCAAAAGAAGCGCAACTCCATGAACCGGGCGCGCCCCATGCAAAAGCTGGTGACCACCTCGCTGGATGCAAACATCAGCCTCCCAGAGGCACCGCTGGAGTCCATTGACCTGCCGGATGCCAGCAGCCTGATCGGCGCTGGGAAAATTGGCAGCAGCGGGTTTGGCTCCGCTGGCGCAGGCGGCGGGTTCAACTCCGCCTTTGGCAGCGGTGCCGTACAGGGATTTGTCGGCATGACCTTCTTTGGAAAGCTGGGCGGCGAAGGCATGCCTGGCACTTTTTATGATCTGAAGCAGACCCAGCAGCGCAAGCCCACCGGTTACACCGACTCCGAAGCCACCTACGCGGCCATCATCAACAATGCGGCTAACAAGAAGTTCGCCGAAACCACGATGAAGGACTACTACAAGGCCAGCCAGCAGATGAACTTCACCTTCCTGGCCATCCCCAACATGTCCGCCAACGAAGGCCCCAAATCCTTCGCTGTGGAAAAGGAGGTGGAACCCCGCGCCTGGTTTGTCCACTACACCAGCACCATCGAAGTGCCGGAACCGGGAGACTACCGCTTCGTCGGCTTCTTTGACGACGCGTTGCTGGTTTACATCAACAACCGCCCCGTGCTGGATGCCTCCTGGTACCCCATCCACGAACACGGCGAGAAAAAACGCGACACCGAAATCCGCCAGGACTTCGGCGGCCCCACAGTCGCCCCGGGGCGCCATGCCTATGCCGGACGCTGGTTCAAGTTCAGCAGCCCGGCCAAAATCGACATCGTTGTGGGCGAACGGCCCGGAGGCCGGGTCGGCGGTGTGCTGCTCATCCAGAGCAAAAAGACCAAGTACCAGCTCCGTGCCGACGGCACCCCCATTCTGCCTGTGTTTGCCATGAGCAAACCCGACATGGGGGACATGAAGCGCATCACCGAGTTCAAGAACGGCGACGTCCCTTTTGAAATCGCCACCGACATCCCCGTCTTCAAGATCCGCAAATCCCCCTTTGACTGACTTTGCGGCCAGCTGGGATAAGCCCGCACTCGGGAGGAAAGCCGCCTGCCCAGCCTTCGCGGTTGCCCTCGGTTCCATTTGGCTGCATGGAGAAGGTTCGTCTTTCTCCTGCCATGCCCACGCTTTCCATCCAGCCCCGCGCCCGCATTTTTCACGGTCACGTTTGGGTTTATGCCACCGAAATCAAAGGCCGTTTTGGCGAGCCCCAGCCTGGAGATGTCGTGCAGCTTCAGGATGCCCGGGGAAAACCCATGGGCAGCGCCATCTACAATCCCAAATCGCAAATCAGCGCCCGCCTTTTCTCGTATCGCCGGCAGGACCTGGATCTGGAGTTCTTTGTCCGCCGCATTGAGCGCGCTGTAAAGGCCCGCGAAGAGGCTGGCGTGGACACCGCTCTCTGCCGCATGGTGTGGAGCGAATCCGACGGCCTTCCTGGCGTCGTGGTGGATCGCTATGGCGACTACCTTGTCCTGCAAACGCTGACACTCGCCATGGCACAGCGGCAGGACCTGATCATCCAGGCCCTGGTCCAGGTGTTTTCCCCCAAGGGCATCGTCCAGCGCAACGAAGGCGGCGTCCGCAAAGCCGAAGGGTTGGACCAGGTCAAAGGCACTGTTTATGGCGAGACCCCCGCCCCCTTTGTCGTCCGCCACCAGGGCAGCGCCTTTCATGCAGACTTGATCGAAGGCCAGAAGACCGGCCTTTATCTGGACCAGCTCGACAACTACCAGCATGCCGCCCGTCTGGCCAAGGGACGCCGCGTGCTGGACTGCTTCACCAACCAGGGTGGCTTCGCCCAGGCATGCTCACTTGCCGGAGCCACTGAAGTGACAGCCGTGGACATCAGCGAAAGCGCCATCGAGACAGCCAAAAAGAATGCGGCCATCTCCGGTGCCAAGGTGAATTTCATCGCTGCCAACTGCTTTGATTTCCTCAAGCAGCAGGAGTCCGCAGGAGCCACTTACGACCTCATCATCCTGGACCCTCCTTCTTTCACCAAGACCAAGGCCAGTGTGAAAGATGCCATGCGCGGCTACAAAGAGATCCATCTTCGCGCCCTCAAGATGCTGCAGCCCGGCGGCATCCTGGCCACCTACAGTTGCAGCCACCACGTCAGCACTGGTGAATTCCACGCCAGCATCACCGACGCGGCCGTGGACGCCAAAAAGACCCTCCGCCGCGTGGCCACCTATACCCAGCGGCCGGATCACCCTATCCTCGCCACCATCCCGGAAACCGAATATCTCACAGGTTATGCCTATGAGGTGGTCGCTTCCTGGTAAGCTCGACCACCTTTTCCGTGCCTGAAAACTCACCGTTTTCAGGCACCTTGTTTGCTGCACGGACAACGCAGCATTGAGTCAGCACCATGGCTCCGGCGGGTCAAACAAACACCCGGCCGATCTCACTCATTGAACTGCAAGGAATACAGCTTCTGGTAAAGATCGCTCTTCTTCAGCAGTTCATCGTGAGAGCCGATCTGATCCACCTGGCCGTCACGCATCACCACAATCTGGTCTGCCTCCATGATGGTGGAAAGACGGTGCGCGATGGCGATAACGGTTTTGCCTTCCGACAGGGTGTGGATGGCCTCCTGGATGATCTTTTCTGTTTCGGTATCCAGGGCGCTGGTGGCCTCGTCCAGCAGAAGCACTGGCGCGTTGCGCAGAATGGCGCGGGCGATCGAGAGACGCTGTTTCTGGCCGCCGGAAAGGTTGCAGCCAGAATCCCCCACCACGGCATTGTAACCGCCCTGCTGAGCCAGGATGAATTCATGAGCGTGGGCTTTCTTGGCCGCTTCAACGATCTCTTCCTCCGTCGCGTCCAGGCGGCCGTAACGGATGTTCTCACGGATGGTGTCGTGAAACAGGAAGGTGTCCTGGCTGACCAGACCGATGTTTCCGCGCACGCTGTCCTGGGTGACACTGCGGATGTCCACACCATCCATCAGCACGCGACCGGCATCCGGATCATAGAACCGGAGCAGAAGGGAGAACAAAGTACTCTTCCCTGCCCCGCTCGGCCCCACCAGGGCGTAGAACTTGCCGGGGGCCAGATCCAGGCTCACGCCCGTCAGAGCCGCCTTGTCCACTTTGGATCCGTCCACCTTTTCATAAGTGAACGAGACGTTTTCGAAGGTCACTCCGCCCTTCACGCGAGGCAGATCCTTGGCGTCAGGAGCATCCTGGATGTCCGCCGGGCGGTCCAGCAAATGCACCACCTTGTTCACCGCAAAGACCGTCTTCTGCATGAGCAGGTTCACCTTGCTCAGTTCCTTGGCAGGCGGATAGATTTTGGAAAGAGCCATCACCAGGATGATCAGTTCGCTGGCATTGCGACCTTGCAGCCAGAAATAAACCAGACCCGCAGCGATGCCGAGGGAAGCCACCGACTCCACAATGGGACCAATGAGTTCCATGGCACGGGTCCACTTCAGCATGTTGTTGCACATCTTGGCGTTGGCACGGTCAAAACGGGCCACTTCGTATTGCTCCCGGGCGTAACCTTTGACTAGGCGGATGCCGGTGAAAGACTCGTGCATGGTCGTCATCATGGCACCCACTTCTTTCTCCTCACGCGAGCCTGCCTTCCGGACTTTTCTGCCGATGGTCAGAATGGGAGCCAGGCAGAGCGGGAAGATCACCAGGGACATCAGGGTGAAGAACCAGTCCTTGGCAAACAGCACGACCAGGATGGTAATGATGGTAAGCGGCCGGTTGGTGATGAGTTGCACCAGTTGCACCGCATTGGTCTGGGCCACACGGGACTGGTTAAACACCGTCTGCATGAGTTCACCCGCCTTGGAGTGGCTGAAGAAAGCCGGTGACTGACGCAGAATGCTGTGAAACACATCGCTTCGGATGTGGAAGAGCATTTTGTTACCCACCCAGGCCAGGAGATACTTGTTCAGGTACTCCAGAAAGCCGTTCAGGAACATCAGGATAGGGATGAAGGAACAGGCGATGATGACACCGGTAAGCCCCATCGGGGTGTCCCTCGCCAGGCCCAGCATGTCAGCCAGGTTCACCTCGCCAAAAAACGGCACATCCAACGGCTTGCCCATGGTCTTGGCTCCGCCATCCAGCACCAGCTGGAAAATGACCGAGAAGCCGGCAATCAGGACGCCGTTGAACGCCGCAGCAACAATGCCAACCAGCACGCCCAGGGCAAACCGCCCCATCCAGGGCTTGAGATACTGAATGATGCGCCCGTAAGGCATCTTCAACTGCGCGATTTCGGCGTCCGTCATCAAGGACGGGTTTTTCGAAAGGGGAGCTAGGGCCATGTATGAGGTCTGTGAAACCTGCACGGGCCGCAACCCGGAGCAGAGGGGACGCCTAACACGGATGCAGGGTGGCGTCGAGATGAAGTTCATGCTTGCAAAAGCCCGAGAGCCGGTCTTGAAAACCTCCCCTTCCCCCGCAAGTTCGGCATTCCACCATGACCCTTTCCGACCTCAAAACCCAGGTATGCGAAGCCAACCGTGCCCTCGAACCGAGCGGCCTGGTACGTCTGACCTGGGGAAACGTCTCCGGCATTGACCGTGCCTCCGGCCTGTGGGCCATCAAACCCAGCGGCGTGGACTACGGAAAGCTGACACCGGGCGACATCGTGGTAATGGACCTGGAGGGCAAGGTGGTAGAAGGCAAACTGCGCCCGTCGTCCGACACCAAGACCCACCTCCACCTCTACCGTGAGTTTCCGGAAATCGGCGGCGTGACCCATACCCACAGCCTTCACGCCACAGCCTTCTCCCAGGCGGGACGGGAGCTTCCCTGCTACGGCACCACCCATGCAGACCATGTCTTTGGCACGGTGCCGGTGGTGCGCGCCCTGACTGCAGAAGAGGTGGAAGAAGACTATGAG
>DASWXG010000160.1:0-14604 GCA_036405615.1 Prosthecobacter sp.
AAGGAGATGCAGTGGATCAGCGTGGGAGATTCCCCCCTGTTCCTCTACCGCCGGGGCAATCTGACCCGGCTGAATGCGGACCACTCACTGACGCCTTTGCTGGAGGAACGCGTCCGCGCCGGTCTGATGACGGCAGAGGAGGCTGCGCATCACCCGGACCGCCACACTTTGCAGAGCGCGCTCATGGGGATGCCCATGGCATTGGTGGACTTTGCGGCGGATCCCATCAAGCTGTTGCCGGATGACATCATCATTGCAGCCAGCGACGGCATCTTCACCCTCAATGAAAAGGCGCTGATCGAACTGCTGCACTTCGGCCAGAACACCACGGCGGACAAGATCGCCGACGCCATCATCTTCGCCATCCGCCGCATCAACTATGAGCGGCAGGACAATACCACCGTGGGGGTGGTGAAGATTCCGGGTGCTGCCGCAGCTTGAGGCAGGAACACCCCGTCTTCATGATGCCAAGGCAGACCCGTTTGATTGCGGGCCTGCCTCTATGGGGAACTCTTACTTCTGCAGCCCGAAGTGGCGGCCGGCAAAGCGCAGGTATTGCTCCCAGTCGTAGCTGTTGATGTCGTGCTTGCCGGTGCGGACGTGGTAGGCGATCACGTCACCCACAGGTTTGTCCACAGGCGGTTGCTCCTGGACGCCATAACCTTTTTTGCCGAAGAGCGCATAGACAGGCTCGGCGTTCAGGCCGGAAAGAAACTCGCCTTTGGGATCGGCCCACTGGTCTTCAACTGCGCTGGCGATGTAAACCGGACGCGGAGCTGCCAGGGCAATGAGCATGTGGTGGTCAATGGGGCAGGCGGCTTCATTGTCTGCGTAGTTTGAGTAAGTTTTGGTGAACCAGTGCGGGAAGGCCTTGGTGATGATCGCGGTGGTTTCGCCATAGTTGCGGCGCATGATCGCGGCCCCGCCTTCGCCGGAGTTGTTGGAGATGACGACGCCAAAGCGGGGGTCCTGTGCGCCGGTCCAGAGGGAAGTCTTCCCGAGACGGGAGTGCCCGACAACGGCCAGTTTTTTGGCATTGATGGCATGGTCGGTTTCCAGGTAGTCAGCGATGCGGCTGAGACCCCATGACCAGGCACCGATGGCACCCCAGTCGCCTTCTTTCCATTCGGTATTGGCTCCGTCTTTGCTCAGGGCGGCACGCAGGCCTTCCTTCCAGCCGTCGGCATGGTCGGGTTCGATGTCGCCATAGTAGTAGGTCGCCACGGCGAAACCCTGGCCGAGAATCATCTCCAGCGGCCAGCGGCTGCTTTCATTGCCACGGCTGGCTTCGGTCGCCCGGTTGTCCACGATGTGTTTTTCCTTGCTGGGGCGCATCCAGCGGGTGGAGAGGGGCACGTCAGGCTCCGTGCTGACCGCATGGTTGCCGCCGAAACTGGGTCCGACAAAGCATGGCACGGGCTGGTCTTTGCCATTGGGGATGTAGATCATCACCTCCATGCCCTGCCAGGCGGGGTGTTCGGGCAAGGCGATGTGGATGAGCTTGCGCGTGGCTTTGCCACCGAGGGCATCTTTTTTGACTTCACGGGTTTCGAAGCTGACCTTGCCCCAGTTTCCGGGAGTGTGGCCAAAGACGTTCTGCTGGAAAAGAGCCAGGACTTCGGGCCGGCTGTCATCGGCCCATTGCCCGGGTGTGGTGACTTTTTTGCCCTCCTGCGTCACCAGGAGCTCCGGCAGCGTGTAGGGGGCGATGAGGGCTTCGTCATAGTTCGCCTTCTTTTGCTGGGCTTCGGCCCAGTCTTCACCGGAGATCATCATGAGGGGGACGAGAAAAAGGAAACTTTTGCGCATGGCGTTGGAGAGAAATACTGGCCTATGGAAATTGCGGCTACAGCAACAATCGTTGCGGGAAGAAGCTTTCCTTCAAGCTTCAGTGGCTTCCTTCAGCCCAGCTTGAGGAACCTTCTCGACGCTTAAGGTTATTCCTGGTAAAAGCAGGCCATGAATGAAGAAAATTTACCCCCGGAAATCCCTTCTTCTCCCAAGGCGGAACCGTTGAGCGAAGCCAAGGAAACTCAAATCAACCGCATGGCGGGCTGCTCCAGGCTGGGGCGCTTGCTGCTGGTGTTGCTGTTGCTAGCTGCGGCGGCTCCGTTTCTTTATGACTTGATGATGACCAGAACTGGCGGAAGAGTACCCCACCTCAAAACAAAGGCGGTCATGCAAGATGTGAAGGTCGCCGTGGGGCATTTCCGAACGGAATACAATGACTTTCCCTTTCTTGGTTTGCCCAAACAACAAGAGGGGGACGTAAAAGTGGAAAGCCGTGGCCGCTGGCTGTCAGCCTTGCTGGGAAAAGATGCCGGGATCAATCTCCGAGGCATCAAGTTTGTGGATCTCCCGGCTGCCAAGGACGGGAAATTTGGCCTTCTGGAGCAAGCTGGAGAGCCTGTCCTGGTGGATCAGTGGGGAAAGGCCTATGTGGTGATCTTTGATGCCGATTTTGACAACCTCATCAACAATCCAGATAGCAGGAAGGGGAGCTCAGGCAAGGAAACGCCGGAGCATATCATCGGTTCCATGATCCTCTACTCCGGCGGCCCCGATGGAAACCTTAATACATGGGACGACAACGTTTGCAGCTGGCGGTGAACAAGCACGCGCGGAGCTCACGCTTTGAGCCTAACGCTAAGTGTTGAATGGAATGGCGGGAAGTGATGGCCAGAGGTTCCGCATGAGGACTTCCTGTCTCTCCACCGCTTCGCTTCACGCAATGCCGGCCTCTGTCCGGCATTGCGCTGAACTTATTGTTTTCGGTTAGGCCTTGACTGCTGCGGCTGCGAATTTGCCGACGGTTTCCATGGTGGCGCGCTGACGTTCATGGACAACGGCCTGGCCTTTGAGCGCCTTGGCTTTGGCGGCGGCAGGGTCTTTGGCCATGGCCACCACGGCGGGGACGATGCCGGGGATTTCGGACTCCTCATCCAGATTGAACAGCCATTCTCCCAGGCCGATGTCGCGCCACATGAGGCCCTTGCTGGTCTGCTCCTTCCAGCGGCAGACGATGGCTGGGATGCCGTTGCCGATGCACATGATGGGGCTGTGCATCTCAGCGCCAAAGAGGCCTGCGCTGCGGACATAAGTACTGAGCGCTTCGCCGGTCAGCCAGTAGCTGGGGCGCCAGACCACGCGGGCTTTCACATCTTCGGGCAGCTTGTCGTAGAAGTTTTCTTTGTTCACCTCCATCTGGCTGGAGTCTTCGGGGCAGAGCAGGACCTTCATGTCAGTTTGCTTCACCACCTCGATGATGGCCTGGCGCAGCGGCCCGAGGTCATGCTCCTTCATGGCTTCGTTGCGGGTGTGTTTGACTTCGTCGAACTTCACGCCGGGTTTCATCTTCCAGTAAGGGGTGAAACGCAGCCGGCCGATGCAGCAGAGGAACTTGCCGTCTTCCAGACCGTGCTCTTTGAGGAATGCGGTGGCTTTTTCTTCATCGCGAAGGTCGGTGGCAAAGGCACCGTCAGGGCCGAACTCCAGGATGGGGCAGGTGCAGCCGAGGGACTTGACCAGCTCCATGGAAACGCTGTCGCGGAAGAACACAAACTTGGCGTCGCTGAGCACCTTCACGGTTTTGGCAATGGCGCTTTCGGAGGCCGGCTGGGTGGAGGTGGACCCCTGGGCTGCGACAGTGATGCCATAGACACCGTAGGGCTTGCCCGTGGCCTTGCTCCATTTCACCACATCGTTTTGGGCGACCAATGAAGGCCCGGAACCGTGAAGGAGGAAGTCGCACTCTTCAAAAGCTTTGGGGAGGTCTTCCTTTTTCAAAATGACCAGCTTGGGGAACCGCTTTATCAGCATCTCATCCACGCCATTGTCCACCTTGCTGGGCCACAGCCGCACTTCCACATGCGGCAGGTGTTTTTCCAGCAGGGCCAGCACTCCCGGTGTGTGGGCGATGTCGCCGATGTTCACGGTCTGCCAGGAAGACCGGAGGATGATGCGCGGGGCACGGCCGGTCTGGGCGGCGATGGGAGTCAGAGCGGCGGCAAGGGCTGAAGCGAGGAAGTGACGGCGGTTCATGCTCCACCTAGAGTCTGTGGGGCTGGGCCTTTGGACAAGATTTTTTGCCGGCACACCTGTGGCACCCGGCTGCGTTATTGCCGGGGGACGGCCTTGCCAGCCTTTTTGGCCACGGTGATAAAGGCCTCCTGAAGGTAAAGAGGTTCCAGAGGGCTGGCAGCCAGCCGGGAGATCTCGCTCGGGTCCAGAGCGGAGACGATTTGCCCCAGGAGGGAAGCACTTGGCTGGCAGAGCTGAACCTGTGGAAGGTCCAGCGGAACTTTGGTATCAAAGCTGCGCCACATGCCACCGGTCTCGACTTGGGCCCGGGCGCTGCCGGCATCCAGAATGGTGATGGGGCCCAGACTGCGCTGGCTGACGGTGGTGGTGTAAAAGTGTCCCCGGCGGGCATCGCCGATGACCTGATAATCTTCCTCATCCGCAGTGGTGAGGCTGGACCAGCCGATAAGCGGCCAGCCGCGTGAAAGCGCCACTCCCTGGGCGGCGGCAATGGCAATGCGGACGCCGGTGTAGGAACCCGGGCCAGTGCCGACCACGATGACGGCCGGGGACTGGCCGATAACGTCAAGTGCTTCTCCCAAGGGGGCGAACACCTGGGCATTGTGGGAGCGCTCAGCGGTGAAGCTGGTTTCAAACCGGGTCTCTCCGGCGCAGGTCACCGCGATGGTTCCCCGGGTGGTGGAGAGGTCCAGGGCGAGGACGGAAGGATGCGGGAACACGGTCATGGTCGGGCGGCGGAGGCCGTTTCCATCACACGTCTTTCGCCAGTGGGCAAGGATTCGAAATGGAACCAGCGGGTGTTGTCCGGCAGGAGATCCGGGAAAAGGTCTGCCCACTCCACAATGACCACGCCGGGCTCATCCAGGATGTCATCCCAGCCTACGGTGAGGACCTGCTGGGCACTGTCCATGCGATAGAAATCGAAGTGAAAAATGGGCAGGCGTCCGTCCAGATATTCATGCACCAGCGTGAAGGTGGGGCTGGTGACATCTGCCCGGGAGCCCAAGCCGCTGACGATGCCCTTGGTGGCCTGGGTCTTGCCAGCCCCCAGGTGGCCGCACAGCGCGATGACGCTGCCCGGCATCAGGGATGGCGCGAGCGAGCCGCCCCACTCCAGGGTGGCGTCGGGCGTCGGTAAAAGGAGGCTGGCGTTCATGGTCGAAAATGCTGCCAGCCTCCTGGGGGGGCAAGCGGGGCCTGGCTTTTTTCCATCAAGGAGCCAATGCAGGTGAGGGGTAGTTTGGGGAAAGCCTCCTTCCACGCGGCCAGTTTGCGTGCGGGGATTTCGCCAGAGACGGCGAGAAGCAGTTCGTAGTCTTCCCCATCTCCCCACGCTTGCGCCACTGTGCAGCCAGGGGTGCGGGGAAGCTTTTCCATATCCACCGCGAAACCCAGCCCGCAGGCGTCAGACAAACGGGGCAGGTCCTGGGCCAGCCCGTCGCTGATGTCCATCATGGCCCGGACCGGCAGGTTCGCCGCCAGCCAGCGGGCTTCAGCCATGCGAGGTTCAAAGCGCAGATGCTTGCCTTGGATAGAGCCCCCCAGCTTGCCGGTGACATAGAGGCTGTCGCCTGCACGGGCTTGTTTGCGGGAGATCCAACGGCCGCTGTCGGCCTCTCCGGCAAGGCTGACGGTGATGATGAGCTGGGTCCCTTTGGAAGTCTCGCCGCCGACAATGTTGACGCCATGCTTCTCAGCCATGGCGCGCAGCCCGGCATAGACATCCAAGACGCGCTTTACCGCCGTGTGGGGAGGGGCGATGAGGGTGATGAGAGCGTGGCGTGGCGTGGCTGCCATGGCGGCGAAGTCGCTGATGACACGTGCCATGGCTTTGCGCCCGACGAGCCGCGAGGGGGTTTCGGCAGTGAAATGCACGCCCTCCACCACGGTGTCGGTTTTCAGCAGGAGCGGATTCTTGGACCCCTTGACCACGGCGCAGTCGTCGCCCGGGCCGGCCAGGACGGAGCTGTCCAGCTTCAGCCCCCGTACCAGCCGTCGGATGAGGGCGTCTTCACCAATGTCAGCCAGGGTTTGCATTCGCCGCTTCGGGGAAAAGAATCATGATGGCGATGCTGCTGGCGTTGAAGATGCCGTGCATCATCATGGGCACCACCAGACTGCCGGTGAGTTCGTAGGCGGCGCAGAGCAGCAGGGCCAGCACTGCCAGCGGAATGAGGCTGCCGATGTGAAGATGAACCACGGCGAAGAGCAGCGAAGTGCAGAGCGCCGCCAGAAAGCCATCTGTGTACCGTTTGAGGACGCCATAGATGAAGCCGCGAAAAACGGTCTCTTCAACGATCGGGGCGACAATGACAGCCGCGATGATGAGCATGCCCTTGGCGAGCGGATCTGTGGACTTCTGAAATGCCTCCACGGATTCCTGGCGGGTCATATCCGGCCAAAAGCTCTGCAACCATTCGCCAATGCCTGCTGAGGTGGACATCACCACCACGAAGGTGGGCAGCATGAAGAGCGCGGCGGAGCCCAGACAACGGAGAACGCTGTGCCGGCGCAGGCCGAAAATCTGCACCGGATCCAGGTTTCTCAGCGCCCGCAGATAGAACAGCAGGGCCGAGCAGATCATCAGTTGAACGATGATGCTGAGGAACATGCCCTTGGCATTCAGATCCGTTGCCGGCGTGTCTGAAGCCGGGGGAGCGCCCTCGCTGGTTACGCTTTGCAGGCCGCCCAGGATTAAAACAGAGATGGCGGCGACCACCAGTCCGTCCATGCCCAGAAAACCGGAGACATCCACCCGGCCGCTGCGGTTCCAGGCGGCTGCCGGGCGGGTGATTCGCACCCATTTGTAGGCCACCACGCCGACCAGCAAGGCCAGCCAGACAAGGAGGGTGACATCGCGCAAGACTCCGGCTGTAGGGGCGTCCATGAGAAAGAGGGGAACGGACAGGGATACTAGCGCAGGTAAGCGCCCGGGAGGTAATACATGAGGCCGGGCTGCAGTTTTGGCAGGCCCTGGCCGGTCAGGTCCAGTTCCAGCTTGGCCGGTGTACGGGCTCCGGCGGAGGCCATGCCCAGCATGCTGAAGAGGTTTGGAATAGCCTGGTATTTCACAATGGCCGCATCGGGTGCAGAGCCTAGCTGGCGGGCGAGGGCATAGGCATCTTCCACATAACCGATCTGATCCACCAGCTTGGCATCCAGCGCCTGGCGGCCCGTGACGACGCGACCGTCCGCCACAGTGCTTTTCAAGACGTCCTTGGGTACTTTGCGGGCCTCTGAGACAATGCCGAGGAAGCGGTCATACATGGTGTTCACCAGGGTCTGCACGTATTGCTTTTCATCGTCGCGCATGGGGCGCGCACCGCTGAGGGTATCCTTAAAGGCACCGCTGGTGAAGGTCTGGGTGCCGAGGCCCACTTTGCCAAACAGCTCGTGATAGCTCATGGATTCCATGATGACACCGATGCTGGCGGTGAGGGTGGTTTCGCTGGCGATGACCTTGGTGGCTCCGCAGGCCACATAGTACCCGCCGCTGGCAGCGACTGCGTCCATGTAAACGACCACCGGTTTTTTCTCGGCCGCTTTTTTGACCGCCGTGTAAATGATGTCCGAGGCGGTGACTTCACCGCCGGGGGAATTGATGCGAAGGACGATGGCCTTGACGTTCTCGTCAGCAAGCGCCTGTTCCAGGCTGCGCTTGATGCCTTCTACGCTGGGCAAGGTGCTTTGAAACAGCCCGCCTGCATCCATGGAACTGATGATGCCTTCGAGGTCGAGATGAACGATTTTGTCCTTGGAGCGGCCCTTGGCCTCGACTTCTAATTTTTCCGTCAGGCGTTCCTTGGGCTGGCTGAGGGTGGCCAGTTCGCCCCCTAGCAGGGCGGAAAACTGGATGAAGTTCAGCCCCAGGCTGACCAGCAAAAACATCCCAAGCGCTGCCAGAATGCAGCCATACGCGGTTCGGTTCATGGCAAATCCTAGGCGTGACCGGGATGCAGTGCAAGGTGAGGTCGGGGCTGGAAACATCCTGGAGGGTGTTTTTCATGGTGCCGCAAAATCTGAAGAAGGGGATTCAAAGTCTGAATGAATATCTTCCGGAAACCTCGTTGAATAACGCCACAACCATGAACCGCCGCCATTTCCTCCAATCTCTGGCCGCTGCCGCTGCAGCCGTGCCCGCCTGGGCAGCCTCTGCGCCTTGGAAGCTGAATTACATGCTGGCTTCCGCCATGTATGGCAGCCTGCCGCTGGCGCAGATTTTGCCGGAGGTAAAGAAAACCGGCGCCACCGCCATCGAGCTTTGGCCAAAGAAGCACGGCACCCAGCGCGAAGAGCTTGACGCCATCGGTCATGAAAAGTTTGCGGACATGCTCAAAGAGCACGGGGTGGGTTTTGGCGGCAGCACCCGTTATGACCTTGGACCTTTCAAACTCACCCAGGAGATCGGCGTGGTTAAGAAGCTGGGTGGCACTTTCATTGTCACCGGCGGGACAGGGGACTACAAAGTGAGTCCCGAACAGCTGAAACTGAACGTGAAGGACTTCGTCGAGAAGATGAAACCCCACGCTGCGCAGGCTGCGGAGAGCGGGGTGGAGATCGGCATTGAAAACCACATCAACAACCTCATCGACACGCCCGACTCCCTGCGCTGGCTGGCCGATGGCATCCGCGACATCCCCGGCATTGGCATCGCTCTGGCTCCTTATCATCTTCCGCAGGACACGGCTTTGCTGTCAGACCTGATCCGTCACATCGACAAAAAGATGACTCTCTTTTATGCCTGGGAACATGGCATGGGCTGCATGAAACCCATGCCCAAGGCAGAGGAACTGCAGCAGATGCCCGGCCGCGGCAAGCTGGACTGGAAACCGCTGCTGCAGGCCCTGAAAGAAGTGAACTTCCGTGGCCCCACGGAAATCTTCATGCACCCCACACCTCGCGGCATCCCGATCATGCCGACCCTGGCGGAAAGCACCGCCGAAATCGTCCGTGCCAAGGAGCATCTCGATGCGCTGATCTAGGCGGGATTTGCAGGAAGGAGGGATTAACAAAATTTGTTTCAAGCGTCTCCAGACGTTGATCTGCATCCCTCCTCCGTCCTGCGAATCCTGAAAGTCTTGTCAATTCTGTCCAAAAGTCGTTCCATTTTTATCCCAACACACCATGCCTGAAGCCAAAGTCCTCCTCATCGTCGGTGACGCCACCGAAACCGTTGACACCCTGTACCCTTTTTACCGTTTGATCGAAGGCGGTTACAAGCCCGTCGTCGCTGCGCCGGAAAAGCGGAAGTATCAGATGGTACTGCATGAGGTCAAACCTGGCTGGACGATCACCAAGGAGTGGGAAGGCTATAGCATCGATGCAGATGTCGCCTTCAAGGATATCAATCCCGAAGAGTATGTGGGCATCTTCTTCAGCGGTGGCCGCGCCCCGGAATACATCCGTGAAGATGCAGACCTGCTGCGCATCACGAAGTGGTTCTGGGAGCAGAAGAAGCCTTGCGCCAGCGTCTGTCACGGGGTGGAAATTCCGGCGCGGGCGGACATCGTCAAAGGCCTGCGCATGGCCACGGTGGCGAAGTGCAAGTTCGACCTGGAAATCTGCGGCGGCATCTACGTCAACGAGCCTTGCGTGATTGACCAGCACATGTATTCCGGCCGCACCTATCATGACAGCGGTCACTTCATCGGCCCCTGGATCAAAGCTCTGGACGCTGAACGCGCGAAGATGGGCCTGTAATCTCCGGGCTTTCTCTCCAGACTCCTGCCTGCCTTCTCCACCACCCAGAATACAGACACGGCTGATGAACTACGCATGGTCTTCCCTCCACTCCCAGATCGCGCCTCTGCGCCGCTCTGTTTCCCGGGCCCTGGCTCTGCCCGGAGCCGCGGCGCTGGCCTGGCTGTCCGCAGGCAGCAGTCCTCTTGCTGCCCACCCGCTGCAAGCGGAGCCGGTGAACCATGCGTATGTCTTCACCTTTGACCAGTTCAACCTCCCGGAGGATCCGGATGAACATGTCATCGAAGGTGGGTACTTGTTGTTAGGGGAGCTGAACTGTACCTCCTGCCACGCAGCGCCCAAATCCTGGGCAGACCGTGTTTCGCCCAAGCCGGCCCCAGATCTCAGCGCGGCCGGTTCACGTCTGGATGCCGACACGCTCTGGCTGATGATCCGCAGCCCGCAGCACCGGAAGAAGGGCACGCAGATGCCGGGGCTGTTTGCCGGTGAGGCAGGGGATGCAGAGAAGGTGGAGGCGCTGACCGAATATCTGGCAAGCCTCAAAAAGACCTCGGAGGTTATGCCTGCAGGAAAGGCCGAACACGGCAAGGAACTGTATCACAAGGTGGGCTGTGTGGCCTGTCATGAGCCAGCTTCAGACTACCGACCGCCCAAGGTGGCCGCAGGTGCTGAAGTGGAAAAGCCTGGGCTGGCGTCAGTGCCCATCGCGCTGGCAGATGCCTATGACCTGAACGAACTCGCCCACTTTTTGCACAACCCGTTCTCGCAGCGGCACTCCGGACGGATGCCGGACATGCGTTTGAGCAAGCAGGAGGCAGCGGACATCGCAGCCTATCTCCATCTCGGGCGTGAGCCTCAGGCTGCGGCAGAGCGTGCAGCCTTGAAGATTCCAAGCCAGGGCATTGAAAAAGGCCGGGAACTGTTTGCCCAAATGAATTGCGTGGCCTGTCACGGCGATCCTGCTGGCGCGGGTGCAGTCGCGAAACCTGCCGCAGAACTGGTTAGACTGAAAACAACCGCCGGCTGTCTGGCGGAGAGGCAGCCCAGCGGTATTCCGCGGTATGACCTCAACGATCTGCAAAAGCGTGCTTTGAGACTGGCGATTCTGGCGATCCAGAAACAGGAAGCTCCGAAGCAAACGGCAAAGGAGAAGGTGGACTGGCAGATGACGCGGTTGAACTGCTATGCCTGCCACGACCGCAATGGCAAGGGCGGCCCCGAAGATCCCCGCGCACAATATTTTGGCTCCAATGACGGCAGTGCAGAATCTCTGGGTGAACTGGCTCACCTGCCGCCGAATCTGGACAGCACCGGACGGAAGCTGACAGCGGCTTGGCTGGAAAAACTGTTCTGGGGAGAGGGCGGAAGTGTGCGGCCTTATATGGACACCCGCATGCCGGCCTTTGGCCGCGCCCAGACACAGATGCTGATCAGCCTGCTGCCGGAAGCAGACAAGCGCGAGAAGCCGGTGGCGATTGATGTCAGCGGGCTGGCGAAACATCACCGGGCGGAAACAGGGCGTCAGCTCATGGGGGCCACGGGGCTTGCTTGCGTGGCCTGTCACGGATTGAAAGAGCGCAAATCACTTGGCCCGCCCGTGATCCGCCTGACGCACACGGTGGAAAGGTTGCAGCCGGAGTATTTCAAGGAACTGCTCCTGAACCCGCAAGCCACCCAGCCGGGCACCATGATGCCGCCGATGTTCATCGGACGTAAAAAGGCTGATCAGGAGATCGAATCCATCTGGACCTACTTGAAGGAACTGGAAGGCCAGCCGCTGCCAGAGGGTTTGCTTTCCACCGAAGACTTCGAACTGAAACCGGAGAAGGCCGGCAAGCCGGTGGTGTTTCGCAGCTTCATTGAAGGAGCAGGCAGCCATGCGATTGCTGTGGGTTTCCCGGAAGGCGTTCACGCCACTTTTGATGCAGTCCAGGTGCGCTGGACGCAGCGCTGGCGCGGCCGTTTCCTGGATGCCATGAGCAACTGGCAGAGCCGTGAGATGCTGCCGATCAAACCGCTCGGCACAGATCTCAAAGAAATGCCCAAGGCCGAAGGTTCACGGGTGTTTTCCGGTTACCGGCTGGACAAGGGCGGGGTTCCTACTTTCCTCTACAGCCAGGATGGCATTCCCGTGGAGGACACTCTGCGTCCGCTGAAGAACGGCACAGGGTTCGAGCACGAAGTCAAAATCAACGGCAAGGTTCAGAAGGAGGTGTTGTCATGGTAGTCCCGTTTGTGAGCCTGTGGCAGGCTGTGAAAAAGCATGGCAGCATGGGCCTGGCCCTGCTGCTTGGTTGCGGATCCGCTCTCGCTGCGGATGAAACCAACCCCTATTACCGTGTGGTGACCTATGAGGTTCCTAAAGGGCTGAATCTGGAGGCCAGTGGCCTGGCGGTGCTGCCGGACGGGAAGCTGGCGGTATCCATCCGCCGTGGAGAAGTATGGATCATCCAGAATCCCCAGGCAGAGCCCGCCACGGTGGAGAAGCTGGGCTACAAACTGTTTGCGTCCGGCATGCACGAGATTCTCGGCATGACATGGCATGAAGGTGCTCTGTATGTCACCCAGCGCTCCGAAGTGACCCGTCTCCGGGACACGGACAATGATGGAACGGCGGATGAATACATGACGGTTGCCCAAGGCTGGGGCGTCTCCGGAGCCTACCATGAGTATGCCTATGGTCCGGTCTTTGATCGCGAGGGGAACATGCATAACACGCTCAACTGCTCCATGGGCAAGAAGTGGGCTGGAGCGGGTGAGGAAGGTGTACACCCGGTCTGGCGCGGCTGGTCGGTGATGACTCCTAAAGGGAGTTCCAAGGCCAGCGGTTTCAGTGCCGGATTCCGCAGCCCGTGCGGCATCGGGCTGAATGCCGAGGGGGATATCTTTGCCACGGACCAGCAGGGAAATTGGATGCCTACCAACCCTCTGATGCACATCCGCAAAGGGGCCTATTTCAGCCATGCGGATTCGCTGGAAGACATGAAGCGGGCGGACTCGCCCATCAAGTATCCGGAGGGCAAGCAGCCGGATGGCATCACGGTCGCGGAGGCGATGAAGCAACTGCCGTATTACACGCCGCCAGCTGTGTGGTTCCCGTATGTGAAGTTTGGCCAGAGCCCCACCGGCTTCCGTTGCGACGAAACGGGGGGCAAGTTTGGCCCGTTTGAGAAGCAGCTTTTCGTCGGAGAGTTTGTGCTGTCGGGCGTTACCCGGGTGTCCTTGGAAAAAGTGGGCGGCGAATATCAGGGCGCTTGTTTTCCCTTCATCAACGGCCTGCAGAGCGCCGTGCTGGCGGTGAACTTCTTGAAGGATGGGTCCATGATTCTGGGCCAGTCCAACCGTGGCTGGAACAGTTATGGCAACCGGCCCTTTGGCATCCAGAGACTGGTGCCCACCGGCAAGCAGCCGCTGGAAGTGCAGAAGCTGGAGGCCTTGAAAGACGGGTTCCGTTTTACCTTCACCCGCCCGGTGAAACCGGCGAACTGGACCCAGACCAAGGCCCAAAGCTTCACCTACATTTTTACCGCCAAATATGGCAGCCCTGAGGTGGATACAGCACCGCTGAAACTGAACGGGTGGCAGCTCTCCAAAGACGGGCTGAGTCTGACGGTGAAATGTGCCAACCTTCGTCCGGGTTATGTTCATGAGTTTGAACTGCCGGAAGTGAATGCCAAGGATGGATCACCTCTGTGGCACAGGCTCTCGGCCTATACGCTGAACAAGATTCCGCAAGAATAACAAGCAATGCGGCCTGATGGGCGGTGCCAGGATGGCACCGCCGAGACAGCACTCTGTTTAATGCGTGTGTTGCAGGGGAGGTGTACCTTTCTCTCCTGGCAGTTCTGCATCCTCTCCAAAGAGGCGCAGACCCGTTTGCGGGAGATGCATGGTGCTGGCCGTCAGGCTGGCAATCGTCTCCGGTGACAGGGACGGTCCCGCAGCGGGGAGGTGCCGGGCGGCCAGATCCCACTCCAGCCGGATGTATTCCGCGATGACGTTGGTGAGTCCGAGTTGGAAAAAATGCGCCACGCAGGCCCAGACAATGAGGAAATGACCGGGAGTCCGGGCCTCTTCCTGGAGATTCCGGTAGCGGCCGAGAATGCCCTGGTAGCGCGCCCCACGGGTGCCTTGAAGCAGGCGTGCGCCTGCTTCAGCGCTGGCAGTTGCGGTTTCCTGGGAAAGACGGGTGCTCAGTTCACGATCCAGTTGCAGGAGCCGGTCCAGGTCTTGTCCCTGGACGGCTTGCCAGGCTTGCACCAGGTGGGTGCCCAGCGCGCCGTGAAGATCTGAGCGGACGAAGTTTTCCCAGCGGGCGGCCAGGGCCTGGCGGGTGAGCGGGGCCTTGGGATAGAGACTGGGGCGGGGGAGCGGCCCCGCTTGGAGATACAGGCCCGGCTGCCGCTGGCGGATGCCGGAGAAAAGCCAGTGCACCCAGTCCAGGCCGCGAGACCAGTCATCCAGCGCCTCAGCGGCGGATTCATCGGCGTCGGCCAGGACGGTTACTTGGTGCAGAGCAGGGAGGGGGGCTGACGCGCCGCCGTCATGTCTCGGGCGGGTGTCATCCATGCGTTGCAAGAGTTGGATCATTCGGGCTATTATCGTGCCCGCACCCTGAACGTGCGAATGGTAAAGTTTACATGAATTTGCAGCCCTCCCTTGACAAGCCCAAGCCGTATTATCAATGCCAGCGTTGCGGCAACTGCTGCCGCTGGCCCGGCGATATCAACGTGACCGATGCGGAGGTGACGGCGATCGCCGCGTTCCTGAAAATGCCGGAGGACGATTTCATCCGCGATTGCACACGCCTGAATGTGAACCGCACCGGGCTGTCCATCATCGACAAACCCAACGGCGAGTGCC
>DASWXG010000161.1:0-4174 GCA_036405615.1 Prosthecobacter sp.
GCCTTGTACTTGCCCCCCAGATCTTTGGCCCACGCCGCGTAATCAACGCCCGAAGCAAAGAGTTTCTGTGGAGGATGTGGGGGTTCCTCCTGACTGTAGATGACTTCCGGGAACTTGCCCTGAGTGGCACGGCGAAGCGCATCTGAGGAAGCTTTTTGGAGTTCGGGCGTCCGGATGTCATCGGCCTGCTTGTTACCAAAGGCGGTGAAACCGACCTTGTAGCGCGTCACTTGCTTGCCCACGTTCGAGGTGACGACGACCCGTTTGTAAGAGGCCTTTGCGCCCGGACTGACCGTACTGCACTGGCTGAGCAGAAGAAGGCAAAACAAGCTGAGAAAGTTGGGGAGGAAGCGCATCCGGCTTTGTTTCTGTCAGGCACGCAATGGTGCAACGAGGTTTTTCTCATCTTAAAAAAAAAAACATTTTGCCGGTGTAACAGTTGTAGTGTTACACTAAATACAGTTGCCCGCCATGCTTCCCTTTTCACTCCAACTTCAGGATGGCACGCCTGCCTCAGACCAGATTCTGCAGGCTGTGCGCAAAGCCATGCTCACCGGGCAGATGAAGGCCGGGGATGAGTTCCCCAGCGTTCGCACCCTCAGCCAGGAACTGCGCATCAGCCCCACCACTGCCCACAAGGTGGTCCTCCAGCTCAAAGCTGCCGGCTGGCTCGCCTCCCGCCCCGGCATCGGGATGGTGGTGACCGTTCCCGAGCAGCCGGGCACGGCAGACCGCCTCGCCCAGCTCACGCCCAAATGCCGCGAGCTTCTTCAGGAAACCGCAGAGCTGAACCTCTCGCTCGAACAGCTCATCGAGCACCTCCGCCGCCTTCACTAAACGACGACTCATCCCATGATCGAGATCCACGAACTCCACAAACGCTTCCGCAAAACCGAAGCGGTCTCCGGGCTGAACCTGAATGTCCCCGGAGGGCAGGTCACCGCCTTTCTGGGACCTAACGGCGCAGGCAAAAGCACCACAATCAAATGTTTGTTAAACCTGCATCAGCCTGACAGCGGGCACATCCGGGTGTGCGGCACTGATTCCCGAAAGCTGGGTCCCGCCCAGTTTGCCCAAATCGGCTATGTCTCCGAGAATATGGAACTGCCCCTGTGGATGACCGTGGCCCAGTTTCTGGACTACTGCCGTCCTTTGTACCCTAACTGGGACAAGGCCTTTGAGCGAAACTTGATGCGGCAGTTTGACCTGCCTCCCGGCACCAAACTGAAGTCGCTGTCCCGGGGAATGCGCATGAAAGCAGCCTTGCTGAGCAGCCTGGCCTACCGCCCGCGTCTGGTCGTGCTGGACGAACCCTTCAGCGGCCTGGATCCGCTGGTGCGGGATGAGTTCATCCGAGGGTTGCTGGAACTGACGGAGCAGGAAGGCTGGACCGTCTTTGTCTCCTCCCACGACATCGAGGAAGTGCAGCGCCTGGCGGACCGCATCGCCATCATCAACCACGGCAAACTCGCGCTGGACGAAAGCAGCGAATCTCTTCAGACACGGTTTCGCGCTGTGGAAGTGGTTCTGGCTGAAGGCGGCCAGATACCGTCCGCACTTCCTTCCACCTGGCTTCATGCCGAGCAGGCGGGCCGCACGGTCCGCTTCATCACCGGCAGCTATGAGGAAGGGCAGGCCTTTGCGGATCAGATCCGGACCGCCATCCCAGGTTTTGCCCACCAGGAAATCCGCCCGATGAGTCTCCGCGAAATTTTCATCGCCCTGGCCAGAACCTACCGCCTGGAGGGCAAATGATGCCATGAACCTTGCCTTACATCATTTTAAAAAAGAGGCGCGCTGCATCCGCACCCGCTGGCTGTTCTGGCTGGGCCTTCTCGGGGTGGACCTTGCCATGCAACTGGAATGGCTGCTGCCCATGCGCGGGATCGAAAACGGCCCCTCCGTCACCTACCTGGTGCATCAGGCCGTGCTCTGGACCGCCCTGCTGCTGGCAGTCTCGGGCTGTCCGGAAGACCTCCCGGCCAATGACAACGCCTTTGTGGCGGTGAGACCCCTTCCCCGCCTGAGTTACTATCTCGGACGGCTCCTGCTCATTATCACACTTTTTGTTATTCCCCTGGCAATCCAGGAGCTTTTGTATCTTGGCATCTCCGGCAGACCCTGGACACGTGTCCTCTCTGGGGCGGGCTGGCGGTCCCTTGAAGCAGGAGCCTGGCTGGTATGGACAGTACCGGCCGCCGCCCTGTGGAAGGGCTGGTGGCAGGCGGCCTGCGGAGTGGCGTTGCTGGTCACCAGCCTCTGGCTGTGCGACATTACAACGCAGACCTTTTTCCTCGGCCACCTCTGGATCCGCGACTCCGCGCCCTTCGAGCCCCTCACCTTCCTGGTCACCGGCTGGATGATCTTTGGCCTCTGTGCCCTGCTCGGATGGTTCAACCACCATTCCCGCTGGTCTCTGCCCAGGAGGCTCGTCATTGTAGCCTTGCTGTCCCCGGTCCTGTATCTCGCCATGCTGACCGGTAACATCCTGGCCAGAAACATCGCCTCGGGTCAGGATAAAGAGCGCGTCAAAACCCTGGCGGCAGAGACACGTCTCTCCATCCCGGCAGAAACCCTGCGGCATGCTCCCAGCGTTTCTTATCAGACAAAGCCGGCCAGGTTGCTTTACGGCCACATCGAAGCAGGCGGGCTGCCTGCCAACATCGAGATCGTGGCCCGCCTGCGTGCGGTGAAAACCATCCAGGAAGGGAAGGCGCTTCCAGGACACATCTCGCAGGATGATGAAGCACCGCGCATGTATCAAAGTTCACCGGGCTTTCTGCCAGGAGCACTGCTCAGCCTGCTGCCTCGCGGCACGGTGCTCATTCCCCGCTCCAACAGTGTCTATCGTGTCGGCGGGGATTCCATGGAGTATGAATTTGGCCGCCAGAAGAACGACGTCATTGACGACACGAAACCGTTGGAATGGCAGAGCGAATTTGATCTGACCTGGCTGGAATGGAGCCAGGTGGCGGAGCTTCCGCTGCAAGCGGGCGCCCAAGTCCGCACAGGCAATGCTGAGTTCACGCTGCTGGAGCCACGACTGAATTCGTGGGACTGGGATGCAGACTCCGCAGGCCGTGATTCCGGCATCCTCAGCCTCCGGTATCGCTGTCACCAAGCCGAAGATAACGCCGGCCTCTTCCTCGTCCTCTACAGTCCGGGCCGGCATCTGGCCTGGTGCCTGGGCGATGTCGCTGTCAAAAGTTATGACAGCACCCGCAGCCGCCGTGCCACGCAGACCTCCTGGCAGAGAACCCTCGGCTCTTTCCATCCGCAAGACGTCCTGTCTTACCCCGACGGGGAAAAGGCTGACGATGTGAACGATCTGAAACTGCTGGTTTTCGAACGGCGCCAGCTAGGCAAAAGCGTCTGGACCTGGAAATCCGCCCCCATCGATCTTCGCAGTCATGTTCCGGGTCACCGGGACTGGTACTATGAAGAATCCGGCTCCACCTCGCTGGCTAGCAATCTGGAAGGTCTGAGAAAGCGCCTCGACAGCCTCAGCCCACCACCGGCCGGGGCCTCGCGTGAACAGCAGAATCTCTATGTGTTGAATGTGCTCAAAGCGTACTTCGCGCTCAAGACCAAAGCCGAACAAAAAGCGCAGTACGATCTGACGGTGCAAAAGCTGAAACCTTTTGCCCAGGACCACCTTGATGTGATTCTGAACCTTCCCTCCGCCGCTGTCGCCGGCCCCACCAACCCCGCCTTCCGCGTGGCGGTCCAGCTGGCCAATGACACCCACCGCGATCTGGTGGTCAGCCGCATTCTGGATGCCGACTGGACCGCCGCGCTGGTCAAAGCCAAGGGCTGGGAACAATACGCCAAGGAGAAAATGGGGGCGGCGGCCATGCAAAGACCACGCCAGGAAAAACACCTGCGGGCGCTGATGCTCACCTGGGACACCCCTGAAGTGCAACAGAGACAAATCCATGAACTGCAATTCTTCCCGGACGCGACGGCTTTTGAATCACTTTATCAAAAACCGGATCTCCGCCCTCAGCTGGACAGCCTGGCCGACCAGCTTGAAGCGCGGCTCTTGCCGGTGGGAAGCTGGGAAGGCACGGGGTGCGACATCCTGGAAATGGCGATTGCCCGGGGCAAACCGGAGGCACTGGAACTCGCCTTTCGCTGGATGAGCAGCGCGGCCAGACGGGGAGGCGACTATGAT
>DASWXG010000162.1:0-2286 GCA_036405615.1 Prosthecobacter sp.
ACATCCTGATCGCCAACAAGAGCAAGCTGGACGCCATCTCCGCCGCCCTTCTGGAGTATGAAACTCTGGATGGCAGCCAGATCCGCGAGATCATGCAGCACGGCTACATGATCAACCCGCCCAAAGACAAGCCCAAGCCGCCATCTCCGCCACCCGTTCCCAAGGCCACCGAGAACCGTCCTGTGACCCAGGATGATGAAGGACTCGGAGGCCTACCCGGCGGACTCGCTGGGGTGCCGGCCTGATGGGCAAGCTCTTCGGCTGAATCCTCCTCCGTTTGTTGAAAGCGGTGCCGCATGCGAGTGTGGCACCGCTTTTTGTTTTCCTGCCACTGCCCCCCATTCAGGAGATGTGAGATGATTCATTCTCCCATGGCAGCCTCACGGCATCCATGCCAAGGTAACCTTTTCGTCCCCAGCCTCGTTCCTTTTCCCGTCCATGACCGATTCCGAAATCCAAGCCGCCATTCACGACATGGGCCGCCGTGCCCGCGCCGCTTCCCGCGAACTGGTGAAACTGAGCACTGAGCAGAAAAACACCATCCTTCTGGCCATGGCGGACGAAATCGTGTCCCGCGAAAGCACCATCCTTGAGGAGAACGCCAAGGACCTGGCCCGTGCGGAAGAAAACGGCCTTTCCAAGGCCATGCTGGACCGCCTGACACTGGACTCCAAACGTCTGGCCGCCATCGCCCAGGCAGTGCGTGAAGTGGCGACCCTGCCAGATCCTGTGGGCGAAACCCTGACCGAGTGGACACGCCCGAACGGCCTTCACATTACCAAAAAGCGGGTCCCGATCGGTGTCATCGGCATCATTTTCGAATCCCGCCCCAACGTCACCACCGACGCAGCCAGCCTTTGTTTCAAAACAGGCAACGCCACGCTCCTGCGGGGCGGCAGCGAGGCCATTCATTCCAATGTCGCTCTCGCGGCAGCTCTTCAGGCCGGAGGCGAACGCGCCGGGCTGCCAGCGGACAGCGTGCAGCTCATCCCTTTCACCGACCGCGCCAGCGTGGAGCACATGGCCCGCATGGACCAGCATCTGGACCTCATCATCCCGCGCGGTGGCAAAGGTCTCATTGAGAAAGTCGTCGCCACGGCCCGCATGCCCGTCATCAAGCATTATGATGGCGTGTGTCACGTCTATGTCCATGCGGACGCCGACCAAGAAATGGCGGCCAAGATCATCCTGAATGCCAAGACCCAGAAGCCCGGGGTCTGCAATGCCCTGGAAACGATCCTCGTGCATCGCGATGTCGCTGGTTCCTTCTACCCTCTCGTCGGCGCGCGTCTGGCTGAGGCCCAGGTGGAAGTGCATGCCGATGCCGAAGCCCAGGCTCAGCTTGGCACCCCTAGTGTCCCGGCCACTGAGCAGGACTGGGGTACGGAGTGGCTGGACCTCATCCTTTCCGCCAAGACCGTCGGCAGCCTGGAGGAAGCCATCACCCACATCAACCGCTACGGCAGCCATCACACAGACAGCATCATCACCCGTGACCGCGCGGCTGCAGAGCAGTTCCAGCATGAGGTGGACAGCGCGGTGGTTCTGCACAATGCCAGCACCCGGTTCAACGACGGCGGTGAGTTTGGATTCGGTGCCGAGATTGGCATCAGTACGGACAAACTACACGCCCGCGGCCCCATGGGCCTGGCCGAGTTGTGCAGCTACAAATATCTGGTGGACGGCAGTGGCCAGGTGCGCTGATCAGGCACTGGCAGCCCCCGGTTTTCCGCAAAAAATCTTGGCAGTTTCGCGACGCACGCTATTCCAACAGGTCCTCCGTGCCCGACCCGTTTCCTTTCCCCCAGCTCTGGACCCAGATCCGCCGCAAATCCTGGATGTGGCTGTTCAAAAGGCAGCAGGTCGAGGCGGCCACCAAGTGGGTGCGCTTCCATGCCAAAGTGGGCAATGCCATCCTTACGGAAGCTGGTGAAGTGGAACTGGCCGGAGCCGTGGGCCGGAGTGAACTGACTCACGAACTGCCCCGCGTCCGGCTTCGTCTGTCAGAAAACGGCAGCCTTCATCTCACCACGGAATGCAGCTGCCATGCCGCCGCTCTTTGCGAGCATGCCGCCGCTATCATGCTCTATTGCGAAACGGATGCGGGGCAAAGGCACATCGAATCCATTGCCAAGCCCGGGAGCGGACGGATTGGCGAAGCAAAAAACGCCGCTGAAGCCGAAGGGGAAGACTCCGCCTTCCAGGTGGATAACAGCCAGCCCCGCCCGGTGCTGCAGCTGCGCCGGGTCACCATTGACCGGCCGCAGGTCAAAATAGGCCGCAGCC
>DASWXG010000163.1:0-8722 GCA_036405615.1 Prosthecobacter sp.
AAACAAACCGGGTGCCCTGGGCCAGCGACCATTCCGCAAGGATCTTCGTCAGCTCATAGTTGTTTCGCATCAGATAGTCAGCGTCCTTTTCCGTCGTCGCCGAACAGGCTCCCAGATGGAGTATCACATCGAACTGGCCCAAGGTGGCCGGAGAGGTGCGGATGTGCTTTTCGAGGTCAAGACCGTCCACGTAGTCATGGAAACGGAGAGGGACCAGATTCTTCCACTTTTCATCGGTGCACAGGCGGTCGGAAATAATGATGTTCTCACAACCACGGCGGTTCAGCTCCCAGACGAGAGCGCTGCCAATGAATCCGGCGCCACCGGTGACGAGAATGCGGCTTTCAGGGGTAAGGGCCATCCCAAGGCGATAGCGAAGAGCGGCCCTCTTTGCAAGAAGTGGCTGAAACAAGGGAAAACAACGTCAGCCAAAAACACCCATCGATAGGTTGAATGTTGTTGATGCAAATAAGGTAAACCTTTAAAAGCAGGCCAATCATTCCCATGTCATTCTGCCGTCCCACCCAGTTTCTTGCCAGCATTTCTGCCTGGGCCTGCCTCTCCCTGGCGGCTTCAGCTCAAGTGCCCACACCCGGCTCTCCGGATTTTTCCTTTAGCGGAGATGGTATCGCCACCGCCAGTCTGGCAGGCAATGTCCTGCGGACAAACGCCATGGATGTTCAGCAGGATGGCGGCGTCATCCTGGCCGGCAGCGCCTGGAGCGGAGGCAGCAACTACAAGATGGTGGTCACACGGCTGACGGCTGCAGGCGCCCTGGATACAGGCTTTGGTACAGCCGGATTCACCACCTATGGACCTGCCCAACTGCCCTACGCAGCCCGGGCAGTGAAAGTGCTGTCCAGCGGCCGAATCCTGGTCGCCGGGGACTCTGGCAGCGGAGTGCAGGTCTTTCGCTTGCTGGCAGACGGAACACTGGACAACACCTTTTCAATCACATCCATCAATGTTGGCTCGAACTGCACCGCCGCAGGCATGGCCATTCAGTCAGACGGCCGGGTAGTCGTGAGCGGGCAGGTGACGCGTCCCGCCGGTTCCGACTATGACGCCTTCGTCTACCGGGTGAACGCCAATGGCGGTCAGGATACCACGTTTGGCACTTCAGGCCGCTATGTTCTCAGCACTTCTACTGACCATACCGTGAAGACCGTTGCGGTGCAGAGTGACAACAAAATCCTTTTCGGCGGAAGTCTCAATTCCGGAAGCGGCTATGTCGCACGGCTGACAGCCAATGGAGCGGTGGACAACTCCTTTGTTTCCAGCGTCGGACTCTACTCGTTCGATCTCAACAGTCAGGCGGCCGAGTCCACCACGGCTCTGGCTCTGGACGCTTCTCAAAACATCCTCGTTCTCAGCAGCATCACCGGAGGCAGCCATGATGTGGCAATCACCCGGCTGGCTTCTACCGGCCAGCGGGACACGCTTTTCTCGGAAGACGGCTACCAGACCTCCCGGCTAGGAACCGCATCCATGCCAACAGCCATCCTGGTCCAGCCAGACGGTCGCATCCTCATCAGCGGTCATTCCTCAACCGGGCCAGACTCTGCCAAATTCCTGCTGGGCCGTTTTCAATGGAATGGAAATCCGGACTCATCCATCGGCACCGCCGGGATTTTCGGCCTTGCGCTGCCCAACGGCGATGTGGAGTCCGCCGCAGTCGCTTTTCGTGACGGCAAAATCTTTGTCGCTGGCAGTTCTCCTGCAGACACGGGTTTCATACGCAGCGCCACGGCCATCCGCCTGCATGCGGGGCCGGACCTTCCCCTCACGGACATCACCATCATCACCCAGCCGCAGCCCGTTACCGTTTCCATTGGCCAGCAGGTGGCATTGAGCGTAGAAGCCACCAGCGCAGAGGCCCTCGTTTACAGCTGGTATTTTAACAGTACGCTGGTCAAACGCAGCAATGAGCCGTTTTATAACTTCGTCCTGAACGGGACCTGGCTCGAAGGCAGCTACAGGGTCGAATTGCGCGCTGGCAACACCATCAAAACCAGCAACACCGTCCTGGTGCGCATGCTGCAGCCGCCGGTTATTCCGCCTCTGACCCCAGTCTGGATCAACTACCTCAACGGCTACGGAGGCCTCTATACCCAGGTGGAAGGGAGACGGCCCATCACTTGCCGCTGGTTCAAGGATGATCTGGAAGTCTCCAGTCAGGTTCTGACCTACAGCTGGGAATCCGCCCAGCACATTTTCAGTCCTGTCACGGCAGACAGCAATGGCCACTACAGGCTTGAAGCCACCAACAGCGATGGCTCGGCGGTCAGTAATACGATTCTGCACCGGGCCGTCACGGATCCCTCCGTCTATGTCCCGGAGAACCCAGGCGTGGTGATCGAACTGGGCAGCGGTTTTTCCCTCTCGCCTCAAATCGCTAGCACCCTTGAAGCCCGCACCCAGTGGTTCAAGGATGGCAAGGCCCTTACCGGTGCTCTGGAATATGTTTACACCAAGGAGGCCGTGACCCTGGCGGATGCGGGCAACTACACCGTCAGCGTGCGCTCAGTCCGTGGCAAGAGTCTCAGTGATCCCATTCCCGTAGGTGTTGTAGACACGCGGGCCCGGACTCATGTGTTTGCCGAGGGTAAAAAACATCAGATCTCCCTGCCCTTCGCCGGTCCAGGCCTGCACTTCGAGTGGTACCAGAATGACGTCAAACTGGAGCCCCGCACCGGCCTTTCCGGGTTGGACACAGCAACCCTCACTTTCTCCAATGTGCAGGCTGCTGACAGCGGAGCTTACACCTGCAAAATAACGGCAGGGGAAATGGAGCTGGTCAGCGGTATCCAGGACGTCGTCCTGGCATCCGCACCGCCAGAGCTCGGCTCTGTCACACTGCCCGACGGCAGGGTCTCCATCCGCTATGCAGTGCAGCTGGACTTGCCGGAATTTGCCTCACACTTTGACATCAAGGGACTGCCCGCCGGATTTGTGTATTCCAAGGTGGATCACACCATCACCGGCCACCCTATGAAGGCTGCCCGTTATCCGATCACCATTGCAGCGGTCAATCCGCTGGGGTCCTCGGCCAAAGTCAAGGCCACGCTCACCATTCATCCACTTCCCACCACACGTCAGGGGCGTTTTTATCACCGCCTGTCTGACGGCTATTCCGAGGGGGACATCGACATCACCATCACCTCTACTGGCGCGTACTCCGGCAAACTCAGCCTTTGTGACATGAGCGGCAAAGCCGGAACCGCCACCTTCAAAGGTGTTTTCGACACCAGCCCTGCACCGGACAATGGCGGTGGCGAAGACCTCGGCACATTCACCAGTTCCACCACCTTTGGTTTCACAGCCTTCGGTCCGTTGAGAGGCAAACCTTCCCTCAACCTCCGTCTTTCGGATGCCTATCTGGAGGTGGACCTCCTCCTTCCGCGCACCCATCCCGACGGTGACTATGACATGTTCCTTCAGGCGATGATGCCTCATATCCCATGGGGAGCGAAGCAGCCGCTGGGCATTGCCTATCGCGGCGTGTTCAACCTCGGCTTTCCTGGTATCTACAACGGCCCGCGAGGCTGGAGCTACGGCCGCGCCACGGTTTCCTCTACAGGAACCCTGGCTCTGGTGGCCACGCTCAGTGATGGGACAGCAGTGACGGCTTCAACACCTGTCAATGCCGGATACGAAGCCGTAGCGCCCCGCTTCCTTTATGGCAACCGGGGCATTTTCGCCTTCAATTTCACCGTCAATCCGGGAACAGGTGGTCCAGACTACCTGGATGCCAGTGTTTCTGGCACCGCATCCTGGAGGAAAAATACCGAAATGCTGGCGGGCCAGAAAAACTATCCTCTGGCTTTTGCGGGAGACATGTCTGTCACTGGCGGGGCGAAGTATCTGCCGCCTAACTATGACTCTCTCACCGGTCCGCTGATGCTAAACGCCAGCATTGGCGGCAGAAACGTGACCGCCATGCTCTTTGACAACTCCACTTCGGGTCTATTGCAGGGCAATCATGTTGTCCGTTTCACGGAGTCCGAGGCCGAAAATCCCTGGGGTATCAAAGGGCTGACCTTCAACGCGACCACTGGCAGTTTCTCCGGCAGCGGCATACTCGTCTATAGCGAGGAGCGCTACAATCCCCGAACCGAAGAAACCTACTATGTGACCCTCAGGGAGCCTTATAAGTTCCATGGTCTGGTGATCCGCGAACCTACGGCCCTGCGGTCCACAGGGGTGGGCTACTGCCTGCGCCCGATCCCGTATGACAACGGGGAAGGAAAAGTCGTCCGGCTGATGACGTCCTTTCCTTTCGAGATCGGCCCCAACTGATCCTTTCCTCAGAAGGAAATGAGTGGCACGAGTTGTTAAAGCGACTCGCGCCACACTGCGGGATGCATGAAGGAGGGCATCGCCTGAGCACCGGTCTCGCAGCCCGCGAAGGTTTTCATGACCATGCCATCTACGCAGCGAACGGCCGGGTAGAGAAACACTTCGTTAGCGATCTGCAGTTTCGGGATCAGGGCGGCACCGTAGTGTTCCACTTCCCAGTTCAGCAGCATGGGTTCCTCTTCTGAAAAAGAGGTCATGGGCTTCTCAATCCAGCCAAGAAGGCCACTGTCATTCAGAATGTCCCACACCTCTCCCGTTTCCAGATCCACCTTGACGGCAAACCCGTGGGAACCTGGTCTGCTGCCTGGAAACCCATCCTTCGCCACCAAGCCAAAGACAATCTGGCGGCTCTCCGTCTGAGCGGGTACCACATCCACCTGGAAACCAAAACGCAACGGGTGATCTGGCACCTCAATGCAGCCAAACGTTTGGAGGCGATGATCAAACAAACCGGCAGCAAGAGCGGGCGTGGCTTCCATGTTTTTTAAAAGTGTGTCAGAATATTGTCACGAATCGTGCATTATTTCCAATAAATATTTTAAAATTCCATAAATATTTATTAAAACTGATATTTGCACGATATGAGACTGCCCTTTGCCGGAGCACTCTTCAGGCCAGTTTTTCCAGCCATTCCACCACCGGAACATCTGCTGGCGCAATGTCATGCCTCAGCAGTTCTTTTTGAAAAACCCAAATCAGGGCCTGGTGCTCGTGGGCGTGGGGCTGCCCGCTTTCGGGTGACATCTGGCACAGAAAAGGAAAGAGCCGGATGGTTCCCCAGTCATAGGCATGCAAGACAGGCTCTCCCTGACGCAGCACCTCGACCCGGCAGCCCAATTCCTCCATGAGTTCCCGGTGCAACGCTTGCTCCGGACTTTCGCCTTCATCCACCTTGCCGCCCGGAAACTCCCAGCAACCGGCCAGCCGTTTGCCTTCAGGACGCTGGGCCAGGAGATACTTGTCTTCATGCCGGATGACGGCGCAAACCACATCCACAGGTTGAGAAAGGACGGCATTCATTTTTTGCTGACGCAAGGCGCTGCACGCCGCATAGTCCAGCCATGCGTCCCGAGAAAGTGAAATTCATGCTCATGGCGGCGGACATGCCCCGCGCCGTCCGTTTTTATTCACACGTATTCGGTTTCAAGGAAGTCTTCGTCAGCGAGTTCTGGTCCGAGCTGGCCTTTGGCGATGCCATCCTCGCGTTTCACGGAGGGCATGATGGCGCCGTGAATGCCACCGGCCTGAGCCTGCAATTTGAAGATGTTTTTGAAGTGGCCGCCCTCATTGAGAAAACCGGGGGCAAGATCCTGGATGTTCCCAACCAGCGCGAGGGCGAACCCATCCTGCTGGGCCGCTACCGCGACCCGGAAGGCAACGAGGGTTTCATCACCCAATATGTAGGCTGACAGCTCACTGCGCCCCTCCTGCACGCGATGCTGTCTTGACGAGCAGCCTTGGGGACTCTTGACTCCCTCCCCCCATGCCCGCCCCTGCCAGCCTGCCCATCTTTGAGATCCGCAACGCCGTTGTTTCGTGCCTGCACGATCCCAAGGTGCCCAACCTGCTGATCAAGGCACCGACCGGTTCCGGCAAGTCCACCCAGGTTCCCCAGTTTGTGCTGGACTCCGGTGTTCTGAAAGAAGGCCAGCGCTGCATCGTGCTCCAGCCTCGCCGCATCGCCGCCCGCATGCTGGCCCAGCGCGTGGCCCGCGAAAGAGATTCCCGGCTGGGCAGCGAAGTCGGCTACCAGGTGAGGTTTGACAACGTCACCTCCCGTGACACCCGCCTGATCTATGTCACCGAAGGGGTGATGCTGCGCCTGCTGATGGAAGACCCGGAACTGGCCAAGATCGGCTGCATTGTCATTGATGAATTTCATGAGCGGCACCTGGATGGCGATCTCGTTCTCGCCTGGGCCATTGCGCTGCAGCGCGCACGCCGCCCGGACCTGAAGATCATTGTCATGTCCGCCACCTTGACGCCCGGTCCTCTGACGGAATTCATGCAACCGGTCGAGTTGCTGGAGTCCCAGGGCCGCACCTTCCCGGTGCAGGTGCGCTACCAGTCACCTAACAAAAACGTGCGTACCAACGAGGTGGAGCCCGTGTGGGACCAGGCAGCCCGCGCCTGTGAAGCCCTGGCTGCCGAACTAGGCCACGAAGGAGACATCCTCGTCTTCATGCCCGGGGCGTTTGAGATCCGCAAAACGATGGCTGCCATGCAGGGCCGGGCTTTTGCCAAAGGCCGCCGCATCGTCGCCCTGCACGGCGAGCTTTCACCTCAGGACCAGGATGCGGCGGTGACTCCGGGTGAACAGCCCAAAATCATCGTCAGCACCAACGTGGCAGAAACCTCCCTCACCATCGAAGGCGTGCGCGCCGTGGTGGATGCAGGCCTGGCGCGCATCGCCAGTTATGATCCGCGCCGTGGCATCAACACGCTGACGGTGCAGAAAATCAGCCGGGCCAGTGCGGAGCAGCGTGCCGGACGCGCGGGCCGCGTGGGTCCCGGCATCGCCGTGCGCCTATGGGCGGAACGGGAACACCTGCATCGTGCCGAAAGTGAGGCCCCTGAAATCCAGCGGCTGGAGCTGGGAGAAGCTCTGCTGGCGCTGCACGTGGCCTCAGACAAAGCCCGCCTGGACATCGAGTGGTTTGAAAAACCGGCCCCGGCCGCTCTGGCTCGTGCCGAAGGATTGCTGAGTGATCTCGGAGCCATCGCCAACGGGCGTCTGACCCGGGTGGGCCTCAAGATGTCCGCCTTCCCCACTCATCCGCGTTTTGCCCGCATGCTGATGGCGGCTTCTGACAACGGCTGTGTGCGGGAAGCCGCCCTGTGCGCGGCCCTGGCCCAGGGGCGCGACATCCTGCTGGTGGGCAAAAACAATGCCTCGCACAAGAACGAGGATTTCTGGGAACCCGGGGATCTGTCGGAGTTCCAGGCGCTCATCCGTGCCTTTATCCGTGCGGAGGCGATGAACTTTGATCCCCAGGCCTGCATTCCGCTCAACGTCCATGCCATGGCCTGCCGGGATGCGGCACGCAGCTATGACCAGTTCCTGCGTCTGGCCCAGCGTGCCGGGCTGGTGATCAATGACGAAGTCGCCAGCGCCGAATCTTTGGCAAAAACTTTGTTAGCCGCCTTCAGCGACCACCTGGGTGTCGAAACCAGCGGCGGCAGCCGTATCTACCGTGTGGCGGGCGGCTACAGCGGCAACCTCGCCAAGGACGCCCATATCAAGGCTCCACGCTTGCTCGTCGCGTCCGAAATCACCGAAGTGCAGGGCAAAGCCCTCACCGTTCAGCTCAACCTAGTCACAAAGGTGGAAGAGGAATGGCTGAGAGAGATGTTTCCTGAAGACTTCACCATCGGCAAACGCGCCCAATATGATGCCGTCAACCGCCGTGTGATGAACCTGGAGGAAGTGCGCTTCCGTTCTCTGGTGCTCAGCAGCAAAGAACGCGGCGAGCCCGATGAAAGCACCGCCGCCACTTTGCTGGCCGATGAAGTCATCGCAGGAAGGCTGACGCTCACGCTGTGGAACGAGCGGGTGGAACAGTGGATCACCCGCGTGAACTGTCTGGCCAAATGGATGCCGGATCTGGAGCTCCCTCCAATCACGGAAGAGGACCGCCGCATCATCATCGAACAGGTGTGCCATGGCGCGACGGCCTACCGGCAGCTCAAGGACAAAGACGTCCTCCCCGCCCTGCACCAGTGGCTCAGCCATGCGCAGCGAGACCTCCTCGAACGTTATGCGCCTGAACGCCTGAACCTGAAAAACGGCAAGAGCGCCCGCATCGTTTATGATGAAAAGCAGCCGCCCAGCGTCAGTGTGGTGCTGCAGCAGATGTACGATGTGAACGAAAATCCGAAGGTGGCCGGAGGCCGCATCACGGTCACCGTTCACCTGCTGTCCCCTGCCCAGCGCCCCATTCAGACCACCGGCGACATCGGCCGCTTTTGGAAAGAGGGTTACCCTGCCGTGCGCGCCCAGCTTCGCGGCCGGTATCCGCGGCATGAGTGGAGGTAGAACCTGGGCAAACTGCGATCCCATGAAGACCTTGTTTATACTTCAGAGCTTCGATCACCTGGCCTTTGGCGGGCACAGCGGATCTTCTTCCAATCCTGTTCCGGCCGCAGTTGTCGGCGTGGTACTGGCCGGGGTGGCTTTCTTCACCATCGCAGGCCTGTTGTTCCCCCGGCGTTTCCCGGCGATGCGCTGGGGAAAGCGCGGACAGTCTCATCCCGCCAGCAAACTGAGCCAGCTCTGGTGGGCTGGGATGCTCACACTGGGCTCCGTGCCCTGCTTGGCCAAAGTGTTCCATTGGGAAATAGGGTCGGAGGGCCTGTGGACTTG
>DASWXG010000164.1:0-7289 GCA_036405615.1 Prosthecobacter sp.
GGCGGATGTGAACCTTCTGCCCCAGCTTCAGTTTTCCTGCCAGATGCTGCGGCACCTGGGCCGAGGCCTCCACGGTTTCGAGATCCACGATTTCCATGAGGGCCTGGTCCGGTGAAATGGGCTGGCCAACGGCGATGTCCACCTTGGAGACAATGCCGGTGATGGGAGCAGGCAGCATGACCGTGGGCGGAGGATCCCCCGGCTGGCGGCTTTCCACCCAGGCGACTTCGTCACCCTCTTCCACCTGCTGATGCGGCACGGCCAGCACGCTGAACGCGCGCCCGGAAATGCGGCTGCTGACAATGGCCTTCTTGCCCGGCAGCACTTCGATGTGACCCAGGGCAAAGATGGTTTCTTCAAACGTGGTTTCCTCCGCTTCGGCAAACTGAAGCTGGAGGTTCTTCACGGCGGACTCTTCCAGAATCACCGTGTTGCTGGAGCGCTCAGGGGCGGCTGCAACCGCCATGCCGGCCATGGCCAACACAATCAAGCATGCTGTTTTCAAATTCATAGGGGAGGGAAAGTTAGAGCTGCACGCCGGCAGTCTTCAGCAGGCGCATGGTGAGAAAGTAGAGGACAACCGTGAGAACAACGCCCGTGGCCAGCGCCGGCCAGAAGCCGCCCAGTTTCTTGATGAGCCATGGCATAACCAAAAACATGGGAAGAGTAGGCAGCACGAACCAGAAGGTGCCGGATGCGTGACGGCCGATGAGGGCGGAATCTTTGGTCTCCACGTACAACCAGATGAAGGCCAGCAGAGAGGTGAGCGGCAGCGAGTGGATGATGCTGGCTGCTGCGTTGTTGCGCTTGGCGATCTCCGTCACAGTGACGATGACGCCCGCGCTCAGAAAGAGCTTGATGAAATAGTAAGTCATAAAAAAGGAACCTTCTTTGGGCTTGGTACAAGGGCGCGCCGCTACAGCCGGAGCCGCCTGTAAAGCGGTCTCAGCGCACAGCGCCGACCGCCGCTTCATAGCGGATGAGCGCCAGATGGAAGTCGCGCGCGGCGTCCAGGGCCGCAGCCTCCAGCTGCAGACGCTGCTCCCGCGCTCGCAGCACGGTCAGCAGATCCGTCTGGCCGGACTCGTAGGCCTTCTCCAGTCTGGCGGTCTGCTCCTGCACCAGCGGCAGCAGCTTGTCCCGTGTTTCGCTGACCAGCGAGGCGTTGGCCTCCATCTCGCGCTTGGCCGTTTCAGCTTCACTCACGATCTGGGTCGCCAGGGCTTCCGTTTCAGAGCGGGCGCGTTCCACCCCCGCTTTCTTTTCCGCGATCTCGCCCTGGTTGCGGTTCCAGAGCGGCAAGGGAATGCTGATCCGGAACCCGACAAACCCCGAATACTCGGTCCGGCGAGGGGCCACATCCTGCTGCTCACGCGCGGCAAAGAAACCGGCGCTCACATCCCCGTAGCGGCGGGCATGGGCCAGCGCGGCATCCGTTTCAGCAGCCTGGTTTTTCGTCTGGGCCAGCTGGTAGTCGGGCCGTTGCTGCCAGGAAGTTTTTCTGGGAACGGCCAGGGCAGGCAGGTCACCGGCCAGCTTCAATGCATCTGAAGGGGACAGGCCAAGCATGGGTTTCAGCTCTCCCTGCACACTGACGGTTTCGATCTCGATCTTGCGAGCTTCCAGCGTGAGGCGCTGGGCGTCCACCTGGGCCTGGGAGGCGTCCAGCGGGGACAGTTCCCCGGCATCAGCACGGTCCTTGGCAAAGCCCGACAGCTTCCGCGCCAGCTGGGTCTGCTGCTGGCGGAGCGCTTTCTGCTTTTCCAGAGCCAGCAGGCGTACGGCCAGACTGCGGGCTTCGGCAACGAACTTCCGCTCGGCGTCCTTCACCTCCAGTTCTGCGGCCGAAACCAGCTGGGCGCTGAGCTGCTTTTCCAACCGCAGCCTGCGGGTCACCGGAAAGGCCTGGTCCAGGGAGAACTCCGTGGAACGCGGCGACACCCGGCTCTCGTTTTGAAACTGGGCTCCCAGGGTGGGATTGGGCAGGCGGCCCGCTCCGAGCTGGCGCCCCCGGGCTTCTTCCACGGCCCAGCGGGCCGCCTTGAGCTGAGGATGATGACTTCGCACCCGGGGTGCGATCTCTGACAATGAAAACGTGGTGGCCGAAGCGGGCCAGGCAGCCGCGAGGCCAAACAGGAACAAAAGACTGCGATGCATGCTGAAAAGAAGTTTGAGATGAAGGCCGACGTCAGCCAGGCCGTAGGGACAGCGTGAAGAAAACCTCCTTGCGGGGTTCACTCAGAGCGCGAGTCCGGTCTCAAATTCTCAGGGCAATCGTCCGTGTCAGTACATCAGGCCATCGCTGGCCCGTGTCCGCAATTCGCGGTGGCGGAAGGGGAGCGGAGATCTGTGCATTGACCACCTGAAGCATGGTCAGTGGTTCAAGGACCGTCAGCACAGCCAGCACCGGCATCGGCACGGCATTGGAAGCCAGCGAAAGCTGCTTGGCCTGCACCGGTTCCTTGAAAGGCACATGCTCGTGCGTGTCACCGTCCTGCTCATTGTGGTGGTGGACGGGGTCATCGTCGTGATGGCAGGCCACACCGTGCGGTCCGTGGCAGTGGTCGAAAGCGGTGATCTCCACCTCGCCCCCGCAGTCACAAACATAACCCCTCGCCATGCCAAACACCTGCGCCCACCCCAGCGCAAGAAGCGCAAGAGAGGTGAGAATGAAGCGGGTGGCGATTGAGCGCATCGGCGGGAATTTCGTCTATGACATCGCTTCCTGTCAAATTGTTCATCAGGACCTGTCTTGACGAAAGGCTTGCTCTGAGTCCCAAAATCCCCCTACAACACAACCATGGCCAGGCGAATCATCCTCCTCTCTTTTTTGATGTCGCAAGCGGTAAGCGCACAGGTGGCAGAGCCGCCTCCGGAGGCGAAGCGTTACCATGACCTGCTGCGCAAACGCCCGCAGGCCGGAACGCTGTTTGACCGCTTCCATGACGCCTGGCTGGAGGCGGCCTCAGCTGACTCACTGCTGGATTTTCTGACGGCGCGCGCTGCGGCCCCGGACGCCACAGCAGCCGACCATCGCCTGCTGGCCATGCTGCAAAGCAGGCGTGGCCAGGATGCCGCCACCCTGGTCTCTCTGGAAGCCGCCTTGAAACTGGCCCCCGGTGATGCAGACACCTGGCTGCAGAAGGCCAGGATCCAGGCCCGGATGCTGCAGTTTGAAGGCGCCTTGCAAAGCCTGGCCGAAGCCTCCCAAAAGGCGACCAGTGATCTTCAGCGGGTGGAGACCGCCCGGCTGCAAGGCCAGTCCCTGCTGCGGCTCAACAAGACTGCGGAAGCGCTGAAAGTCTGGAATGAACTGACCGCCCAAAATCCGGAGGATCTGGATCTTGCCGAGGATGTGGTGGAACTCATGGCGGATGAAGGCCTGGACACGGAAGCAGCCGCGGCGGCACAAGCCCTCGTTGGAAAGACCAAGGACGCCACCACACGCCTGACCCGGCAGCTGCGGCTGGGTGAGCTGCTTCTGCGGGTGGAAAAACGGGATGAAGCCCTAACCATCTTTGAAACAGCCCTGGCCCAGAGCGGCCAGGACTCCTGGATCGAAGGGGACATTCTACTGCGTGTGGATGACACCTTCCGCAAGGAGGATGACCTTGAGGGGCTGAAAACCCGTCTCGAAGCCTTGTACAAAACCCAGCCTCAGCGGGCCCAGCTCGGCGCGCTCCTGGCACGCGTCCAGGCTGAATCCGGCAACCAGGAAGAAGCCATCCGGCTGTTTCGGGAACTGCTGACAAGGAACCCAGGCCGCCGGGATGTGCAGGAGAGCTACATCGCCCTGCTGGATGGGAGCGACAAGCTGGAGGAGGCTGAGGCGCAAGTTCAGGTGCTCATCGGCCAACGGCCTGAGGACAAGGAACTCCTCATCCGGCTTGCCGATTTTCAGCACCGGCTGAAGAAAGACGAAGCCGCCAGACAGACGCTGGCCCTCTATCTTCAAAAGGCGGCGGTCAACAGCATCACTCCCGAAAACGACCACCTGCGAGTGGCCCGTCTGCACGAGACCTGGGAGGACCGGGAAAGCGCCCGCAAGATCTATGACGGGCTGCTGGCCCAACATCCGGCAAGCGTCTCCGCCCAGGAGGCCAAGGCCCATTTCCTGCACCGCATCTCCGACCACCAGGCCGCCCTGAAAATCTGGAAGGAACTGGTAGCCAAGGGAGGCTTTGAAGACGTGCACCGGGCGGGGCAGGCGCTTCTGGCTCACAACATGACGAAGGAGGCGCAGAACCTCCTTTCCACACGGGAGGCGGACTTCGCGGGCGAAACACGTTTCCATGCCCTGATCGCCCAGCTGGCGTCTTCACACAAAGACTACGGCAAGGCGCTGGTCCATGCGCGCAAACGGCTGGAGCTGACCGGAGATGCAGCAGGGCTGGATGAAGCGCTGAAACAGGTGCAGCAAACAGCCAGGGATGCGGCGGCTACAGAGCAGATCATCACTGAACTTCTTGGCAAGAAGGACAGTCTGCCGATTGCGGAACGCTGCCTGCTTTCGGCTTTGCAGGACGCCGCTGGCAAAAAAGAAGAGGCCATGGCAGCTCTGGACATGCCAGGAGCCACCCCGGCCCAGCAACTGCTGCTGGGCATGCAAAAGGTGAGACTGCTGGAACTGCGGCAAGACTGGGAAAAGGCAGCCAGGAATCTGGAAGACTTGATGAAACTGCCCGGGGGCAAAACCAGCGACCGCACCCAGCAACGGGTCCGCTTGCTGCGCCGTTCGGAGCAATCCCAGGCAGCCCTGGCAGCCATCCAGGAATGGAAGACTCTTTCACCCGGTGCTGTGCAACCCTGGCTGGAGGAATGTTCCCTGCTGATGGAGCAGGCAAAGCAAAAAGCGGCCCTGGATGTGCTGCGCGCCGCGTCGCGCAAGTTCTCGGACAACTCACAGATCATGACCAGTCTGGCGGAGGCGCTTTCCCAGGCGGGCCAGATGAATGAGGCCCGTGAAGTTTACATGACCCTCTATGAGCAGACCCAGGACCCGACCGCGCGTCTGCGGTTCCTGCCTCCTCTGGCGGAAATGAGCCGCTATACCAACAGCCTTCCTGGCCTGGTGGAAATCTTTGAGCAACGCCAGCGCCAAAACCGCGCCAGCCCCCTTCCCTGGCTGGCACTGGCCACCATCCACGCCGTAACCCAAAATCAGGAGGAACAGCGCCGCTGTCTCCAGGAGGCTTCCAGGCTCCGGCCCAAGGACCTATCGCTGCTGACCGAAATCGCCCGCGTGGAGGAGGAAAACGGTCTCTTTGAAAAGGCGCTGCAGACCCTGCAAACAGCAGCGGCTCTGGACAAAACGGATGACACCAAACGCAAAATCGCAGCCCTCATGCTGGAGTCTGGTGATGAAGAGGCAGGCTACAGGCTGATGTTTGAGCTGGCTGGCGGGGACAAGGCGGAGCCGCGCGGTCTGGAGCGCATGGCTGACGCCCTCTGCGAGCGTGGAGACTGGGACCGCGCGTTGCAGCTCCTGCAGCCGCTGCTGCCAAAATTTCCCAATGACTACCGCCTGCACTACCTGCATGCGGTGGCCCTGGAAGAAGACGGCCAGGAAAGCGCCGCGGGCAGGGCTTTTCTGCGTTTGCTGGACATGCATGATGAACTTCCAGAAGTTCTGGCCGCGCCCGCAGCCAACCAGCCTGACATCATGGCTGGCAATCCGCTGATTTCCCTCCCCCCAGGTGCCTGGGAATGGTTGCAGCTGCCACAACTGGGCATGACTGCCTATGCGCACCGCCAGGAAGGCTACCGCAACTACTCCGGCGGCAGGATGTATTTCAATGGCTATCCGCGTACTGCAACCACCGCCGTGCTTCCTCAAGGCTGGGTGCGGCAGCCGCCCAATATCTCCACGGTCTCGGCCATGGCGCTGTACCATCTGGTCACCCTCGTCCAGGGTCAGGGGCAGGCGGAAAAGGATGCACTGACTCAGCAGATCAAGTCGGCCGGGGTGCAGGACGCTGCGCTGCTGCTGGAAATACCTCTCAATGAAGGGCGCAGCTTCATCCCCACAGAGCTGCTCGACAAACATCCTGACCATGCCGCCTTGCACACAGTCTGGCTGACTCACAGCATGGGCTATGGAGATGGAGGGACTGCAGAGGAAATGATGCCGGTCCTGAAGCGCTGCTTCACGCTCTTCAAGGACAGCTACCCTGCCCTTGCGGTGCAAAGCGGCATGGCGGCTCTGCTGGCAGGCACGCCGGAAGGCAATGCACTGGCAGATGAAGCCCTCACTCTGGCCGAGCGTGTGCCGGATGAGAACGGAGCGCTCCTCAACATCATGATCGGTGCCCTGGAGCGGCAGCGGCAACTCTCTGCCGGGGGCAAACCGGACCCTCAGTTTGAAAAAATTCAAGAGAGGCTGGTCACCTACATGCAGACCCAGTGGATCAACCAGCCCAAGAAGGCTGCCAAAAGGGCAACGTGGCTGGTGTATGCCCTGCCCCGCCATCTGGTGAGCATGAAACGCTGGTCTGCGCTGCCTGAGGTCCTGGAGGAGATCAACCGCCAGGCCCTGGAGAACCAGACACCCCAGAATGCCTATGCCTGGGGCTCTCCCGGATACTTCTCTCCCCGCCAGATGCCGCCCGTCTGGAAAGAGATCGGCGTGGCGCCGGACATGCTGAACCTGCTGTCCAATCTCCTCGCACGGGCCAACGGCCCCTGGCTCGAACAGCAAGAGACCGGTGATCCAGCCGACCCCGCAGCCAAGGGGAAACTGGCCAAAGTCGCGGCCCAGCTGAAGACTCCGGAACTCCGCATCCTGCTCTCCGCCGTAACGAAAAACACGGAAGAAACCAAACGAGGACTGGCAGACTATGTCAAGCAGCCCTCGCTAAAAGCGGACCACTGGATCTTTGCCGCGTGCGCAGCCCAGATGCTGGAAGACCCGTCTCTGGTTTTTGACTTCCTCACCAAAGCCAGCGCCCTCAACAGCGACCCGGGCATACGCCAGCATCTGGATCATGCAGTGATCCACACGGCCATGCAAATCCAGGAACAGAGCGGCAAACTCACGCCGGAAATACAAAGTCAGGCCGGCAAAAGCCTGCGGGCTCTTTACCGGGCCATTCCCAACACTCAGCAGCTTTCCACTTTCTCGTCCATCGCCGCCAGTCTTGGTCTGAACGATCTGGTGGAGGAGTTGAAACAGGCCGCGCTTGTCGCCCAATCATCGCCTTCGCTGAAGCGCTCGTCCTCCCGCGGCAATCCGTTCGGACTGAGCCCCTCCGGCCGCCGCCGCGAGCCTGGCACCCGCCTCAAGAAGCTGC